>JBCCDL010000186.1:0-8989 GCA_039030815.1 Cyanobacteria bacterium P01_A01_bin.83
ACCATACAGGCGATCAAATTCTAATGGACGGGATAATACAGTTCCATCGCGTAAGGCAACATCATCATCGGGGTTGCCGTTGAGGTTGCCTAAAAGTCCCGTAATTTGTCCTTGCTTTTCATCGCCAAGATAAACATCAACGATATTAACCGTACCTGGACGGAAGTAGTTAACCACTAATTGGTCATCACCATCTTCAAGGGTGCCATTTTCACCAGCGTAAACAATCGTATATTCATCTCCACTACTGCGGAAAATGTGACTGTCACCTACATCGATACTGCCACCGCTAGTAATTTTTACTTCTTCACCGTCAATAGTTACTACCGCTTCACCACTACCACTGCTTCTGCTAACTTGAGGAATAAGATTACCTGGATTATTAGGATCTTCGACAAATTCGATTCCTTCAGAGTCAATAACTACATTAAATCCATCTACTTCTGTAGCTACCGCAGAAGCTACGGTTACATTGTTATCAATCTGCACATAGCGTACTTGAATGTTTAGATCGTCATCAACTGATTCAACTAAGGTAAAATCACCTGCACCCTGGAAATCATAGCCAACACCATCGAATGTAGTTAGGTGGGGTTCGCCTTTGGAACGTGCTTGGTTGTCGGGTTGGTCAAATATGCTGTCGACAATATTTTCAACATCTTTGACAATGTCTGTCGTAGATTCAGCTAAAGGATCAAATAAATTATCATCTATAAGCCGTGCCAGATCGTCGAATTCCTTTAGAAGAAAACTTATTACTGGCGATTGTAAGAAGGTATTAATTAAATCATTCGCAAACCTAGACGCAGTGCGCCCAAGGTTAGGAACTCCTGGAAGTAAAAGGTTAAAAACTAAATCTGTCGGTAAATTATTTAAAAAATTTGTTGCGTCACCTTCTACTATTACTTCGGCAGAACCTCCCAATAACAATCCAATTTCTGCAAAAGTTGCATTACCTGCAAATTGTCCAAGTCTAGACGGGTTTAAAGAAGCAATGGGGCGAAAAAACAAACCTGGAACAAAACCCGTAATGAAAGAGCCGATCCTTCCACCAGGGGTACTAGTTGTATTGCTTACATAATTTGATGCTTCATAAAATAAAAGATTTACACTTCCCGCTATAATTCCAGTTCCTAATGCTGATTTTGTAAATCCGATAATAGCAGGAACTGCGGGAGCAAAAAATGCAATATTACCTTCAGGATCAATCAGACTGACGGGATCATTCTCAGCATAACGATACAGATTCCCATCACCACTATCAAGTCCAATCGGATCTGGAGATATAAACCTACCAGTATCGCTGTCATAAAACCTTGCCCGCATAAAATCGAGTCCGTTGGCTTCTTCGGCTACGCCAAACTGACCGACAAATTCAAAGGGATTAATTACGGTTTCCGTCTCAGCTATATCATCACCAAAGGGAGAATAGAAGTAACTATTAGCCACTCCCCCATCAGCATCAGTCAACCCAACCGTAGACCCCGTAGCATTGAAGTCATAATAATAACTAGCTTCAGGATTGGTAATGCTTTCAAGTCCCAAACCGTGAGTATAGGAAGCAATTAAATCGCCATCAGCATCATATTCGCCAACTACATCACCAAAGCCAAAAGGATCTACTAAATACTCTGTTCTTTCTCCATCAACTACGCTAGCGATACGGTTGCCAAAGGGATCGTATTCGTAACTAGTTAAAGTACCATCAGGTTCGGTAACGCTAATTAGCTGATTCTCGCTGTTGTAACCATAGAGGAAAGTTCCTTCATCAGTGGTCTGGGAAACTAAATTACCGTCATCATCATACTGATACTCAAAACCATCAACATCGGTATATTGATTTAGGTTGTTAGTTGTATAGTCGGTGCTAACTCCTTTGTTAGTAGTAGTAATACGATTCCCCGCAGCATCATATTCGTAGGTGAAATTCTGATTGGAAAGATCAGGATTATCTGAAATAAATAAAGCCCCAATCAGTTGTCCAGTACCATCGTAATCATAAGTCCACTCCCCATCAAGAGTAGTAAGGTTTGTTTGCCTTCCTAAAGCATCATAGGTATAAACAGAACTAGAATTGAGGGTATCATCGGGAGCAAAATTGTTAATACTCAGTAGTTGCCCAGCTAGGTCATAACTATATTCGGTATAAGTCCCGTTGCCTTTATCTTCCCGTGCCAAACGACCGACTTCATCATATTGATAGGAGACAATGAGATTATCATCGCCATCGGTCAAACTTACCAAGCGTCCCGCAGCATCGTAGGCATAATTAACCTGGTTGCCATCTTGGTCGGTCAGACTGGTACGGCGATCGCCTGCATCGTAAGTGTATGCTAAAAACCTGCCCCCAGAATAGGTAATTTTAGTTAAGCGATCGCTAGTGTCATAGTCCAGGTCAATCGTACCATTCTTGTCTGTTACTGTAGCTAAGTTACCGCGATTGTCATAGGCATATTCGATGGGTACTTCTGCATCAGGATTAATTTGACTGACAATCTGACCGCGAGCATTATAGCTATAGAGTATTTCCTGTCCCCTACGGTTGACGGAGACAGTAACATCGCCATTGTCGTTATAGCTAAAGCTTTCGCTACTGCCATCTTCATAGGTAATAGCAGTTAGATTACCTGCTGCATCGTAGCTGTAGTCAATGCCGTTACCATTTGGATCGCTGAAACTTGTTAACTGATTAAAAGTCTCTTCGTAAGTAAACTCAGTTTTGTTGCCTTCAGCATCTACCTGAGAAGTTAAATTGCCGCGTAGCGAAGCCATGCCGTTAGGCTTATCGTCGTAACTAAACAGGGTAGTGTTATTTTCGGGAGCAATTATTTGGGTTAAATTGCCTTGAGGATCATAACTAAAGTTAATTAAACGACCGTTGGCATCGGTAAGCTGTCCTACTTGGGCGTTTTCATTTAACAAAAGTTCGGTTGCATTACCTTGGGCATCTGTTACAGTAACTTCTCCAGCATCTCCATAGCTGTAAGTCAGAACTTCCGTTGCTGCATTCTCACCAGAAATGCTTTGCTGAGTCAATCTACCGCGATCATCGTAGGTAAATTCAATGGTCGTACCGCTAGGATCGCTAATCGATGCCAAAGCTACACCATCATAGGCATAGGTGGTAATTCCCGCTTCATCAGTGACGGTAGTTAACAATTCTCCCGTAGCATCGTACTCGTAACTAGTAACTCTGCCATCAGAATCGATAACGGAAACAATCCTTCCATCAGCGTTGTATTCAAAAGTCAGACTGTTACCGAAAGAATCAGTCAGACTACTTAACTGTCCTGCAATATAAAGTGCATCGAGAAGATTACCGTTGGTGTCTTCAATAAAGTCAATTTGTCCTCGACTATTGAAAACAGTAGCCGTTCCATCTGGTTCTATTAGAGTATAAACTCCAGCCTCTAAGCTTACAGTGGCAAAGTCCCCCGTTTGTCCTTGATATGTACCATCAGCTAGTAAAGTGAAAGTACGTCTGGTACCAGTATTGTCAATAAAGACATTACCCTCGTCATCGACACTCAGTTCAATATCGCCAATAAAAGTACGTCCCCGTCCAAAAGACCCCAAACTATAGCGTTGAGAAATAGCCTGATAATCGCTGGCTTGCTGAAATTCAAACGCTAATAAATCGTCAACATCGGCTTCGTAATCTCCTAAATCGCTGAGATAGTTGGCATTATCTACCAAAAGCTGTTGATAATCTCCTGCGGTAGTACCTACTTCTGCAAGGAAATTATTATAAATCTCGTCCCAAGCTGCGGGGGCAATAAAATCTGGTCGAGAACTTGACCTCAAAGATTCCCAATCAATTTCTTCATCGCTATCAATGGAACTAACGCTAAAGTTAATTCCTTCTTCTGTAGTGCCATCGGTAACAAACTCAACGGTAAAACTGTTAGTTTCTCCTGGGGCTAAAACTCCAGCCTGTCCGTCATTGCTAATACCTAAAAATTGAATTTGCGTTTCGCTAAATTCTGTTTCATCATTGGGGCGCAATAATGCCCCTTCTGCTTCTAGACTTAATAAAGGTGCGATCGCATCACTATCGCTAATATTAGTGTAGGTAACTGTAACTACGTCCATTCCGTCGGCTACGATACTTTCTGGAGAACTAATAGTGATTGCTAACGGATTATCTAGTTCTGGTTCTGTTTCTGGTTCTGGTTCAGTCTCTGAAGCAAACTCGACATCCAACAAAACTTGTTCTCCAGGAATATAAGAAATTCCTTCTAAATTAGTAGAAATACTATTTTCATCAAAGGTAATATCGCTACTATCTATAGCGAGACTCGAACCATTAGCATTAATACTAACTGATTCAATAGCGGGTATTTCTCCCGATACATCAGTTAAGACAAAACCGTTAAATTCACTGCCAACATATAAAGGATCTTCTATTGGAGCATCAGCAGTTGTAAACAGAATCGAGTTGCTACTTATGTCGATATTATATCCAGGTTCAAAAGTGTCATCGGCAAACAGTTCCGAAGCATCTGCATTAAACTCCACTCCTTCTTCTACTGTAGCAGTTACCGATTCTCCCAAGCTTGTTTCTAGATCGGGAAAAAAAAGATTCAATTCAATTTCTTGATTTTCAAAACTCATAGTTACAATAATTCTGTAGGTTTTCTTGAAACTGAATATGAGCCATATTTAAAATATGAAGATCAATAAATCTTTACCAATCTCACTCCGATAACTTCGTTGTTTAAAATTGCTGTATTAAAAGTATTTCTAATAAATAATTAAGAGACTATTGCGATTAACTTTACAAAATAGCACAAGTTTAGCTATGAGGAAAAATTAGTTTTAAAAGATCTTAAATGTCCTCGTATGTAGAAATAAGCCCAATATAGTAAATTGTTTTACCAAAAGTATACAATTACAAAAATACTGTAAATAGATAATTTTGATGCAGAAAAAATTGTTAATTTTGTTGAATGTGAACTACATTAAATAACATATATTGGAAAAGTTAATTTTTTTAAAAAAACTTTTTATAAGAGTTTCTTTTTGTAAATGAAGCTAAAATTTCACCTGACATTATTTATTAAGTTAAACCTGATAAGTAATCCTCAAAAATATCTTGTATTTTGCTAGCTGTTTTATCCCAACTAAAAATTTGCGATCGCATCAATCCTTGTTGTCGTAGTTTGGTTCTTAACTCACCCTGGGTCAAAATCTGATACATTGTCGCCGCAATTTCATCGACATCATAGGGGTTAACATACAGTACTGCATCTCCTCCTACTTCAGGCAGAGAAGTAGCCTTAGCCGTAATTACAGGACAGCCACAAGCCATCGCTTCTAATACAGGCAATCCAAATCCTTCATAGAGGGATGCTAAGACTAAAGACTGCGCCATTGAATACAAGCCTGGTAAGTCTTTTGTGGGTACATAGTCTAAAAAGATAATACGATCCTTGGCAGAAAGCTTTGCCACTTGACGTTCTATTTGGGGATAGAAAAAGTCATCTTTTTTCCCTGTGATTACAAACTGACAGTCTTTGAGGGGTAAGCGATCAAATGCTTCTAGAGTGCGAGCCAGATTTTTGTAGAAGCGCATATCGCCGACGTACAGTAGATATCTATTCAGGTTGTATTTTCTGAGAATTTCAGGATTTGGTTGTGGTGAAAACAACTGGCGATCAAATCCTAGGTAAACTACTTCAATTAATTTTGGATCTAGCTGGTAATTTTCAATCAGATCTTGTTTAGTATGTTGGGAAATACAGACAATACGCTGAGATTGTCGCAGAATAAAAGGTAAAACATAACGATAATAGTATTGCCACTTCGGACTTACTTGAGGATACTTGAGAGGAATTAGATCATGAACAGTAACAATTTGCGGCACACTAGGAAATAACATGCCCTCTGTTGCAGGAGAAAAAAACAAACTTGTATTTTGTTGGCGTAGCTGCCAATTCAAACTAGTTTGATACCACAGTAGCCGCTTTATATGCCCTGAAAAACCGCGATCGGGCGAAATAGAAGCAGCAACAGGATTAATTCTATCTGAATACTGAGCTTTAAGCTTACTAGAGTGCGTATAAAGCCTAAAATCAAACTTCTGCCCAAAATTCATTAACTCAGCAATTAAATTCTGGCTAACCACCCCCAAACCACTAGCTTGTTCCTGAATATAAATCCCGTTGAGCGCAATTTTCGGTAGTTTGGACATTAATTATTAACTCGGTACTGAGAGGATCTAGTTAAAGTATAAAATTTAGGTTTGAGAAGAAAAGCTTGCAACTTATTCTTTCGATTCTTTTCAATAACATAGTTAGGTATTAGAAGCACTATGCCATATTGGTTTACCATTATCATCCCAAAAATTATCAAAGCTAATTAAAGTTAGAGTGCCAAATCATCAAATATTCTCACGGTTGAATTAGATGTCCTAATCCAATGTAGTCTTGCATCTCTCTTTGCTAACCAGAGATCACATCTCAACGAAAAATATTCAAGATGTAGATCATAATCAGATTCATATTTCTTATCTGGAAGTCCCAGTTTGGAAACTATATCTGACTCTCTTATTCCAAAGTGGATATTATCAAACCCATAGCCGAGAATTATATTCATTGCGATCGCACATCAACTTAAATGAATACTGTTTGGCTGCATTAGCAAAATAAAAAATCAACCAAGGATAATCAGATTCACTCAACCAAAGTAAATCTTTTGTTCCCTGCTTTAGCTTTTCAATTAAATCATTATCGTTCATTATGATCTATAGCAATACATATTTTGCTTGGGATATATTAATTTAATTATTGAATGTTAATTCTGTTAATTCTATTCCTCATCCCTCATCCTTCATCCTTCATCCCTACGAACAGATAACTATCGAGGGGCTATATATCTATTAAAAACGACATCAAGTTCCCATTTTCGATTGCCCTCGAATAAAATAAAGGCGATTTTTCTATCTTGACGTTATGGCTAATCTTCAGCAAATTAAACAAGTATCAGCTCAACTCCACCTTAGTTTAGATAATCCTCAATCTGTCCGTCAGCAACTTCAGCAAATCAATCAAGCACAGTCAAAGTTACGTCAGTTCAAAAAAGAGATAAATCAAAGACTTCAGGAACTCAAACAGCCAGAAAACTCCTTTGGTTTGGATGAGGTTGCTGCTATAGGACTTCATATCTTTGGCAAACATGGTATTGCAAGGCAAGTTACCCGACAAGGAAATATAGCCGAACGTCAGCAAAAGCGACAGTTACAAAAAGCACGGCAACCTCAAATTAAAATGAAAGATTTAATTGATAATTATATCTTTGAAGGCGATCGCCTGAAGCAAATAGCTAAGAGTTATCTTCAAAAACATCAAGGATAATATGTAGCAGTGTAGTTTATTGATTTCAATTAATAGATTTAAACAACTGCACTTTCTATTTGCAGAAATTCTCTGATGGTGTCGAGGTAGGCTGCTTTGTCCTCTAGCATCGGAAAATGGGAGGTTTTTGGTAACTCGACATATTTGATTTGCTCATTTAAGGCAGCGGCTTGCCTACCCATTTTCGCGGGGATGATAATGTCTTTCTCCCCCGATACCATCAGGGTAGGCACGGTTAGCTGGGCAAATTCTTGGGGCATAGTTGCCACTGCTTGCTCACTGACAGAAGTATAGATCGTGCCGACAGCAGCTTCGTAATCAGCCAGCAAAAAATCTTCTAAAAATGCCAGGCGATCGCTTTTGGCAATGGGACGATGTAAAAACCGTGCCATAAACATCCTGTCGGCAAAGGGAAATTTTAAAAACCAGTTGTAGCGAAACTTAACTACATAGCCGCCAAATTTGTGAAATGCGGCAAAAGCTTTAGCGTCGTATTCAAAGATGCCGTTACAGGTGAGAATTGCCTGATAAACTTTTTCACTATAGCGATTCAAAAAGAAAGTAGCGACCGATGCTCCCATGGAATGAGCATTAAGATATACTCGCTTGAGATTTAAGGCATCTAGTAAGAAGGCTAAATCATCAGCATAGTCTTCCATTGCATAGCCTAAATTTGGCTGATTGGGTTGTAAGATAGAACGACCAAAGCCCCGTAAATCATAGAGGAGACAGTCAAAGTTATCGGCGATCGCTTCAGCGGTACTACGCCAATATCTTCCCGATCCTCCCCAACCATGAACAAATACCATCACAGGTTTGTCTGAGTTGTTTGAGTGGCGAATCCACTCGTAATAGTGTTCTACCCCGCGTACATCAATAGTTGGCATCTTAAAATTGCTGTTAAATTTGCTTACTATTATCTAAGTTTATGCTTTAGTTAAATCAGAGCTTAAGTTGTTTCAATTGTTTTAATGTCATTTTCTTATCTGAGTGACGACGAATCTACTCGAATGAGCATTATTGTTAAAATCAACTTGAACGCTCTCCAGATTAGCTATGAACCTAGATGATTTAACCCCAGAGATCAAAGCCAAAATTAAGGAAATTGCAGCACAGCATGGAGCTTTTAACGTAAGGGTATTTGGTTCGTTTGCCCGAGGGGAAGCTGACCAGGAAAGTGATCTAGATTTATTGGTAGACTATAACTTAGATCAAATCAGTCCTTGGTTTCCTGTGCGTCTCATTAGAGACTTGGAAGACTTTCTCGGCATCAAAGTAGATGTAGTAACACCCGTAGGACTAAAAGCTAGAATTCGCGACGAAGTCTTATCAGAGTCCTTGGTTCTATGAGGAAAGATGTGGAAAGAATGCGAGACATCTCTGAAGCGATCTCCAAAATTGAAAAATATGCAATTCAAGGTCAAGCAAAGTTTTTGGCAAACGAACTTATTCAAGGTTGGATGCTGCTGCAACTACAAATAATTGGCGAAGCGGCGCGATCAATGTCTGTCCAAACCAGAGAACAATATCCTCAAATTAATTGGCAAGATATTATTGACTTTCGTAATTTGCTAGTTCACGAATACTTCAGAGTTGATTTACAAGTCATCTGGCAGATAATAGAGCAAGAAATA
>JBCCDL010000187.1:0-8984 GCA_039030815.1 Cyanobacteria bacterium P01_A01_bin.83
AAAATAGATTTAATAATATTCATCTGCCTGATGTAAGCCTAAATAATCTTTCAGAATACTTTTAATTGTTTAGGATACAGTCAAAATTACTAATATCGATTTAACCTTAAAACTTCTTCCTTATCTATTTTTTTGACAACTTGGAGATATAACTACAGGTTCGGATCGCAAATAAAAATTATTCTCATTTGTATCAGAACCTGTCCTCGCTTTATCCTTGTAAGCAAATTAGAATTTGAAATTAGCGATCGCCGTATTCATATTTTTCTCAACTTCAAGCAGGTTTAATTTTAAATATTGCGATCGCTAATTTAATAGAGATGCTGTTTAAGCGGTATCTACATACATGGGAATAAACTATGACGATATCAATAGATTAATTTGTACTAATATATTGTCCTTGAGATCATCATATATCGATTTAACTTAAAACTTCTGCCTTATTTATATTTTTCACAACCTGGGCATATAACTACAGGTTCGGATCGCAATATAGATTTAACTTAAAATTTCTGCCTTATTTATATTTTTCACAACCTGGACATATAACTACAGGTTCGGATCGCAAATAGGAATAATTCTCATTTGTATCAGAACCTGTCCCCATTTTATATTTATAGCCAAAAAAGAAATAAAGAAGTGAGATAAGTAGACAGGTAAGATTAGATTACCTGACCCATAGACGAGCGATCGCGCTCTAAGTAAAAAAAACTAGTTAATCTTTACCATTGAGTAAGACTTAGACATTAACATAAACTTTGTCATCTACTTCAGAAATCAAACTACCTTCATTTTCATCACTAAGTTGAACAGCTTTTAAAAATATATTCGATGAGTGTATGAGTTATATGTAGGAACAAATGTAACTCATACTAATTTAAATAATAGCTTTTATTTGTGATTTGGAATGATAAATAATCAATGTTGAATGATACACAAAATAGCCTTTACTAAACGCATATTTTCTTCTGGTAGTCGTACCGCAATCCGAAAATAGCGATCGCCTAACTCAGGAAAACTTAAACAATCCCGAATTATAATCTGATATTTTTGTAATAGCTGTTCCTGTAGCCAGGACACCGAGAAATCAGTTTTGACCAATAAATAATTTGCTGCCCCTATAGTGGGTTGTAGTCGAGGAATTTGCTGTAGCTGCTCGAATAATTGAGATCGCGCCTTCGGTAGCCAATTCCAAGTTTGCTGCTGAAATTGGCGATCTTCAATGGCGGCAATAGTTGCGGCGGCTGCCAAAGTATTAACCGACCAAGGATCGCGCCAGGTACGCCATCTAGCTAACCTTTCAGGATGAGCGATCGCGTAACCAATGCGTAGTCCAGGTAAACTATAAAATTTAGTCAGTGAGCGCAGAATCACTAAGTTGGGATAATTTTTCACCATGGGTATTAAACTTTGCTCCTGCTCAGGGGTTAGAAAGTCCATGAAGGCTTCATCTATCACTACTAAGTCAAATTGTGGCAAATAAGGCAAGATCTCCTCTTTCGTCCATAATTTGCCCGTTGGGTTGTGGGGATTATTGAGCAGAAGTCCAGAGTTTAGATGAGAAGATGAGGCAATGGGGAGATCTTGAGCAGGGGAGTTCAGGAGATTGAGATTCAGAGGACAGGAAATTACCTTACCATCGAAAGCATTTAAAGCTCGCTGATAATCTTTAAAAGCAGGGGTAACTAAATAGGTAAATTTTTGCTGCGCTAATTCCCGCCCTGCCCACGTTAATAATTCTGCCGAACCATTTCCAGGCAAAATAAACTCGGGAGCAATCTGATGATGTTGCGCCAAATGCGATCGCAACTCAGTATATTCAGGATCGGGATAAGCAGTTAATTGCGTCGAATGCTTAACAATTGCTGCGATCGCACTATGAGGTGTTCCTAGAGGATTGATGCTGGCAGAAAAATCTGTCAAAGCAGAAATTGGACAACCAGCAATTGCGGCTGCCCAATTCAAATTTCCACCGTGTTGCGGTCTATTCAAGATAAATTGAATATCTCGAAACTACTTTTTAGGGGCTACTTTTTCTTTAAATAACTTCCCAGCAGAAAACGCAGGAACTTTAGTAGCAGGAATCGACATTTTTTCCCCAGTTTTGGGGTTGCGTCCTTCTCTTTCCTTGCGATCACGACGCTCAAAAGAACCAAATCCGACTAGGGTTACTTTGTCCCCATCAGATACAGCTTCCATAATAGTTTCAATTGCTGCTGATAATACAGCGTCAGCTTGTTTTTTAGTTACAGTAGCTTTTTGAGAAATGCGATCGACTAATTCACCTTTATTCATTGTGATGTCCTTAATTGAATGTGTTTTTGACTTGTGTGTTTTGTGTGTTTTGCTCTCAGTGATTGAGAACTTAGATTTGAAAAAATCAAATTTACCAGAGTAAACGAATCACAGCTTGGCTGTAAAGTAGCGTTCACCAGCCTAATTTATAGCATCAGAGTATAAAAACCCGCAGCATTTTATAGACTTTGATTAATTAAGAGCCACAAGTTAATTGTTCCTGACAGAAAAACTAATCTGTGACTGCCTTATTCTAAGCTCTACTTGACTAATATGGATCGTTGAAAGCATTAATTTATATAGATTTCAACAATTTTTCCAATTTTAACCACCAAAACTAAGCCTCAAAACAAGTCAAAACTCTTAGTTACCGAGTACTCCAACCCCTTCTCGTTGCAGGACTTCACGGCTTTCCTTACCAGGTGAAAAATTGCTTGCTAGTCCCGCATTCTCCTCGACAATTTCTGGAGTTAACAAAACTATTACTTCTGCCCTTTCGGTAGTCTTATCAGAGCTTCTGAACAAAGATCCTAGCAAAGGAATATCACCTAAGACAGGTACCTTAGAAATTGCAGTTCTTTCAGCATCTTGGATAATTCCCGATAAGATCAAAGTCTGACCATCTCTTAATCTGACTAAACCAGAATTGAGTTCTCGCTTGCTAAGAAGGTTCAGCAAGTTAACCGCGCCACCGCCACTATCAAAGCTTTGAGTATCTCCAACAGAAGTCACTGAGGGACTAATGGACAGAGAAACAAAGCCATTGTCATCAATGCGCTCCACGTTAACCGTTAAAACCACCCCAGCCTCGACGATTACAGGGGTAATGGTTCTAAAGCCACTCTCACTATCAATTTCAGTTTTGACGCTTTCAATGATATTTTGTGCCAGCTTAACAGTCGCCTGTTGCCCTTCTTGAACCATTAAGGTAGGGTCAGTCAGAATTTTGGCGTTACCACTGATAACCTGTGCTTCGAGTTGAGCCAAGAATTTTTCGGGAAATTCAAAGAGGCTGGGCAAAGTATACTCAAATTCAACTCCACCATCGTCATCAACATCGATATCTGATAACCCAGGCTGAAAAGGATTACTGTTGGTACCAAAGTTAGGACGAGCAAAAGGCGTAAGGCTGTCTGTGAACTCATTTATCCCAGTGGTCACGTCACCAAAGGGTGCATCTTGAATATCGAAGAATGGCTCTAAAGTAGCGCCTGGAACGTCTAAGGGAATAACTGTGGGTGAGAACTGGCTGTCTAATACTTGTGTATTATCTGGTGGTGTGGTGTCACCAAAGTTAAGTACAGCCGAGCCACTATCTTGAGAAAAGAAAGTATCATTCACTCCAAATGAGAAACTACTATTGAAGATATCTTCATTATTTAAATTAACGTCTACAACTTTGACGTTAACTGACACCTGACGACGACGAGCATCTAGTTGAGTGATAAAGGCTGTTGCTACTTCAACTTTACGTGGTTCACCTACTAAAGTAATAGCGTTGAGTCTTTCGTCTGTAGAAAGCTGTAATCCCCTCAGCATCAACGGCTGAGTTCCTGTTTCATCATCACTGCCACCATCTAAATCGCTTAATTCGGGGCTAGTTTCTCTTCTTTGGGTAACACGACCAGTTTCAGGATCGATAATTTCTTCAACTTCATTGGTCAGTCGCTTACCTTTTGCTCCTTGACTCGCTAGATATAAAGCCGCATTTTCAGCCGTAACCTGGTTGAGGCGAATTGTCCGACTAATCAAATTACGAGCTTGTGCGGGTAATTGTTCCCCGACGTAAATTATGTTGCCTCGACGATTAGCATTCAAACCAGAAATTAATAATACCGAGTTAAATACTTCTTGAATCGGCTGATTTTCTAGATCCAAAGAGACAGTTGGTCCAGTTTCTTCGTCATTGTTGGCTTCGGCTTCTCCTGCTGCATAGACCACGTTCAAATTAGCTGATCGCGCCAATAAAGACAACACTTCTCTAACTGGTGCATCTCGCATTACGAGGCGAGGAACTGTAGCGCTGGAGCCGAGATCGACCATATCTGGCATGGTATTGATATTAGAAACCGCCATATCGCCAACGGGAGGAGCAACTGCTCTGGGTAAGGTAGCTGGGGCATTGGTAGAATCGTCTTGAGCTTGAAAAACTTGTTCCTTAATATCCTCGATCCGATTGTCGTTAATAACTATGTCAGGATCAGGAATTAGAACGTCATTAGAAGTTGCCTCAACTTGAACTTTGGTTTTGTCTGAGGCAAGGTCAGACTTTTGATCGTCCTTAGTTTTTTTCTGACCTGGTGCTGATTTATAGGTTTGCTTGATATTTTTAACAGCAGTTTTGTCTGAGGTAAGGTCAGATTTTTGATCTTCCTTAGTTTTTTTCTGACCTAATGCTGTCTTGTAGGTTTGCTTGATATTTTTAACAGCCTGATGACCAAACTGCTTCAATTCTCGCTTGAGGGATTGAGCTTTGGTAACACGATTGAGGCTTAAAATTAAATCATTACCCTGCTGTTCTAATAAATGTTCAACAGGTACGTCTGCTGCGGTAGAAATAACAATTTGCGTATGTTCACGATCAACCTGATTAACTTCTACTGACTTGATCCCAGGGGTCAGATTTTCTTCCTTAAAAGAATTTCCCTCTGGCAAATCTAAATTGGTGTTGAGCAAGTTTGCTTCAATGGTATTGCCTTTACGTACTGTGTAGAAAGAAGCATCTTGATCTACTTCCCCTGTAGTAGACAGTTTCAATTCCAGTTGATGAGATGTTTGGGCGAGTTCTATATCAGTAACTTTATACTCGGCTGCCATAGTAGGCACAGCAGCCATCATAACTGTTAACGTGGTTAAAAAACCAAGGCGATCGCAATAATTTTTTACTCTCATAATCCTCAACCTATATTGATAGTAAATAATAATTTTTCTAGAGCTAATCGAAGAAGCGTGATACTGGTCTATTGATCTCTACTGTTGCGATTCCGTCTATTATTTCTTTCTGCTTGTTCTGCTTGTTGATCGGCTTTTTTAGCCCGCTCTAATTCTGCTTCGCTCAAGGGCAGAATTGCATCCAACTTAATTTGGGTTTTTAGTTCTGCTTGTTTTTGGGGAACAATCTCACTCCTGTTATTGGTCAAAATTGCGGTTGGCTCTTCGGTTACGCTAGAGCTAATGCTTTGTACCATCAGCAAAGGCTGTAGTCTTTCTAAGTCCTGTAAGATTTGCTTAGTTTCATTGAATGTTCCTTCAAAAGTCAAAGAAATTCCTTTACGCTTAAGTTTTCCTTGTACTTCGGCACCTAATGAAGCATCACTGATTGTGCTGACATTACTATCTGGTTGATACTGGGTTAAAGCACCTTCATTAGTTGCAATAAAGTTATTCAAATCTATCAGCAATGTTTCCAAGTCATTTTCACTAGTAAACATGGAAAGGACGCGAGATTTTAGCACCTTTTTTTCGGCTAAGTCCGATTGCGCCTGAGCTAGCTTGAGCTGCAAATCTCCTGTTTTGATACTAGTCAATTGTGCCTCTAGCTCTTGTTTTTGGGATGAAGCATTTTGATATTCAGTTTGTGCTGGCTTGACAAATTTGATAAAGCCATAAATAGCTAAAGTAATTCCAGCAACGCCAATCACAATTCCTATAACCATCGGCGTAAAAGTAATACCAAAAGCAGAAGGGTAATCCTCCTCCATCAACTGGTCGTCGCTAGCAAAGTCGTCGGCAAAGGTCATTTGAGAGTTACTCCTTTACTTTCTAAAGTTTCTAATCTGGTTACTAAGCCAATAGAACCTTTTGACTCAATATCTTCTTTTAATTGAGAGGAAGGCACATTATTAAGCTGGGCAGAAATAGTGAATTTTATTCCTTCAGGAATTAATAAAGAAGCATTATCTGGAAGCGCATCTTCATTCTCAACTTCTAAACCAAACTCCGTAACACTTGCTCCATTGAGCTTAATTTGTTTAGCGTTAAAAAATGGCGATCGCTGAAGAAACAACACAAAATCATTGACATCTTCATAAGTACGGGCAACTCCATCAATATTGATTCCAGTACCGTTTCCCGAACCACTCTGTTGCAGAGAATCAACAGAGATCCCAGGGGGGGTGCGATCGCTTATTTCTTGCATAATCGCTGCCCAAGGCTTAATTTTTTCAAATACGCCCACTAAAGCTGCGGTTTCTTGCTGTACCTGCTCAATTTCTTGATTTACAGACTCAATCTTTTTGTTTTGATTACCTAAATCGGCAATTTCGGCTTCGATTTGTTGAATTTCCTGCTTGAGAGTAGCTGTTTTAGCATTGACATTTTTGAGATAACCGAAAACTATTGCTGGTGCCAATAAAAAAACTAATGCCCCCAGAGCGATCGGAATTTTATCTGCTATACTAGCTTCTTTTTTTTGAGCAAAATCGCTGCTTATACTAGCAGATTGCTCGGGATTTCTATCTCTAAGAAAATTAATATCTAAGTTATACATACCATATAAATTTTGAACATAACCAATGGTCAGACTTCAAAGTATTCGAGTTACATCTTCATAATAATTACTTTAATTTAGCCATTATCTTTGAGCCAGACACTTCACATAAATATGCGACAATGCATTTGATAACGCTGATTTCCTAGCACTATTACAGTTCCCTACTATTCCACTAAATACAACACAAGATTAAACTTGCTGCTCTCTTATGCCTAAACCCAGAACTATACCTAAACCAGGTCGATGTTTAGCAGCAATATCTTTGCTAATATCTAATCCTAAAGTTGTAATTGGATCTACTTTCATGGTGGGCAAGTTTAACTTTTGAGTAAAAAACTCATCTACTTGGTTAATACCAGCTCCTGGTCCTGCTAATAGTAACTGAGCAATTTCCAGGTCTTCACTTTGGTTAATATAAAAATTAATAGAACGGCTTAATTCTTCAGTTAATTCTCCTAGAATTTTGAGTAAGGCTGCTTGCCCAGATTCGATTTGTGATGAATCTATATCACCTGAATCTTCAATACCATCAAGCACATCAATATCATTAAGTATTTCTGTGCCACCTGTAGCTGGCAAGTTTACTGCCTGGGAAAATGCCGAACGCATATGATAGGTTCCAATAGGAACAGTACGGGAAAATTGAGGAACCCCTTCAACTATGATCGCAATTTCGGTATTATCAAATTCCAAATCTACTAAAACTACCGCTTCTTTAGAACCGAACTGACGTAATTGCTCTCTAATTGTTCTAATTAAAGCAAAGCTATTAATCTCTAAGACCCCTAACTTAAGCTCTGCTTGCTCAAATATTTCGGTATAGAGATCGGTGACTTCTTTTCTAGTTGCTACTAGCAAAACATTAACTTTTTCAATTCCATCCTCATCCATAAAATAGCCTAATTTAGCGTAGTCTAAATCTACTTCTTCTCTAGGATAAGGAAGATACATTCCTGCTTCATGAACCAAAACCATATCTTTTAGTTCTGCTTCATCTAGTTCTGCGGGAACAGGAATAACTCTAATAATAGCTTCACGCATCGGAACCGCAGTTGATACACTATTAGCGCTGATCTTATTAGCTTTGAGAGTATCTTTAATTAATTCTGACAAAGTTAAAGAGTCAACAATTTGCCCATCTTCATACACTCCATCAGGAATATCAGCAGAAATATTTTTAATTAATTTATATTGCTGACCTTGTTTGGCTATTTGAGCAATATTTACTTTTTGTGAATTAATTTCAATTCCGATATTATCGCCTTTGGGGGCAAATAGATTCGTTAAATTATTTAGCATACTCCTTGACCAAGTAGTAGTTCAAAATTTGTACCTCATAATTAGCTATGATGTTTTATTTTTTGGGTCTTATTGAGCCAAAATATTGAAGATAATATTGCAACTAAAACCATATAAGCGTCATTTATAATCTATTTAATTAATAAATTATTAAATGACTAATATCAAGTTGGTAAATATCAAATCAATTCGATATAGGCTGACTCACATTGGATATTGTAGCCGCTAAAAATCGGTTTATTGATAAGTAGTAGTACCGAAATAAATTTAATCTATCCTAAAAATAATAGTTAAAATTACGTATGGATATTGCCATTTTTACTGATAGGTAATATCTTTTGTCTTGTTGTTTATTTAAAGAAGTAGTGAAAACATTCATCTTGAGCAAAAAGTCAGCATTACATTTATTGACTGGTCTTATTATTGCTGGATTATTTGGCTGTAACCCCAGAGGAACATCTGACTCTAATAAACTTGAATTTTGGACAATGCAGCTCAAACCTGACTTTACTAAATATTTTGTTGATTTAAACCGTACTTTTGAAGCTCAAAATGAACTGCTTGAGCTGCGTTGGGTAGATGTTTCTTGGTCGGCAATGGAAAATAAAATTTTGTCGGCAATTTCCGCTAGAACAGCACCAGATGTAGTCAACCTAAATCCCAAATTTGCTTCCGAGCTTGCAACTCGTAACGCTTGGCTAGATTTAGAACAAGTAGTGAGTCCTGAAGTGAAAGCTACTTATCTCCCTCAAATTTGGCAGGCAAGCACAATTGAAGTCTGTCAAGCAAGTAATTGTAGCGAGCAGACATTTGGTCTTCCTTGGTATCTCACCACCACAATTACTATTTATAATCAACAAATATTAAATGCTGCGGGTATTCAACAGCCACCTCAGAC
>JBCCDL010000188.1:0-8983 GCA_039030815.1 Cyanobacteria bacterium P01_A01_bin.83
CTCGCTGGGGATTTTTGCCTTGGGGATCGCATTCAATGTAGTTAATCTCATCAAAGGCTGCTTGACCAAATAACTGCTTTTGCTCGAAACAGTGAGGACACCAAAAAGCTCCATACTTCTTTGCTCCAGTAGCAGTCAAATATTTAGCCAGCTCCATTTCTGCTTCTCCAGAGGTGGTGTTAATATCCCAGCCTTTAGGGGGTTTGGGAGCTGCTTTCGGTTGGGGAATGGCGATTAACCCATCAGCATCTACTACCTCTTCGGCAGTACCGTTGGCTTGAGCAATTGAAGAATTTACCCCTGAGTAAATACCTAAAGTAACCAAGATAGTTAAGATACCAACAATAAAACCTGTGAACAAAATTTGACCCAAATCTTCCCAGTCTCTACCAGTAATGGTCAGAATTAATAAACTCAAAGAGAGCATTGCCGAACCAATACAGTAAGGACATACCGTTTTGATCTCTGTTGCCAAAACATACATCAGATAAGCGCTAAAGACAGTCATGGCAATACTACCCGCCAGCAATAGCCACCAAGTTGCATTTTCTAACTGCTTCTTAAGATTTTTTTGCCCTTCAGGATTAATTGCCAAAGGAATAAGGGCAAAAGCAGCCATGCTCAAATATGCCAGACAGCCAAACAGACTCAAAGGCAAGCCCAATACAGTAGCATAAGGACTATTTAATACTCCTCCACATCCTGCTCCTGCCGCAGCATCTAGAGAACAAGCAGGATCTCCTCCCGTCAGTTTAGTAATGGTCAGATAAGCAGTCAAAACTGCTCCGATAATTGCGATCGCACCAATGATTGGTCTTGACCAACGATATATCCAAGGTAGAGAACGACGACGACGCATAAATAAAAATGTTTATCTATTTGGTTGTACTAATGACTTGTGCTGAGAATGCTCTGGTTATAACAGCAAACTAAACCAAAGCCAATACTTAAATGGATTTTTGAATTCCAAATTATAAAGTTAACTCCCATTTATTAAGTCTTCCAAATTATAGCTTGAGTATAAATCTAGTCTATCTGGGCGGCATAAATACTTATAGTGCCTTAACCGAACTGGGTGATTTTTGGTTTTGCTCGATCACATTAGGAACAGATTTAGCTGCTTCGACAAACTGAGCTACTCGAATCGGGTCAATAGTTTCGTTAATGTTGCCATGACGCTTGAGGGAGCTAGAAACAATTACTCCTGTGGCAGCCTGCATCAACTGGGGAATATTTGACCAGTTCGCGCCGCTACCAATAAATACGGGAGTTGTTCCCGCTGCTGCTGTAGCTAGTTCCAAATCTTCTTGACTAGGAGGACTACCTGTCGCCCATCCCGATAAAATCACCCCATCTGCCAAACCCCTTTCGATGGTATCTTTAACGGCGGTGGTCAAGTTGGGAGTTCCTAAAGGACGAGCATGCTTAACTAATACATCAGCTAAAATCGCAACATTAGAATCCAGTTCTCGACGATATCGCAGCAATTCGTGTGCTTTGCCCTCAATTAACCCTTGATCCGTCGCCATCACCCCAGTTAAAACATTGACCCGAATAAACTGAATTTCCGTGCAGGTTGCGATCGCCATTGCGCTTTTGGCATCGTTACGTAAGACATTGATCCCAATGGGGAGCATCACCATTCCCTTAAGGCGATCTACAATTAAGGTCATCGCACTGACAATAGCGGGATCAACACAATCTTTACTAAAAGGGGCATCAAAAAAGTTTTCGATGATAATTCCATCTACACCACCAGCAGCCAAAGCAGTCGCTTCTTGTTCTGCCCTGGCAATTACCTCTCCTAACTTGCCCTGCCAACGGGGAGAAGTTGGCAAAGGAGATAAATGAACTACCCCAATCACGGGGTTATCTGCTTGAAAAATATGTCTTAATTTCACTTTAGATCCGCCATGCCTGTATACTGCTCCGCTTCAAAAGCTTCTATTATCTCAGACCAAGCCATCTGCTGTATAGACTGAGAATTATTCTCCGTTTAAAATTTTTCCACATTTCGTGATTTTATGGCTTTTATGTTTCCAAGAGTTGGTTTTATCTGTTAATATATTTTAACGAAAAGGTTATTTACGTATCACGTTTGATGTGTATTAATCTAGTTCAAAACCCGTCAGCAGCGGTGTCTTGAATAGGAAATAGTTTTGCGGAATAGAAACTGTCTGGTTAGCTCCTGCTCCGCCGCGAAACTAGGAGATATAATCCAGCAGTTGGTCTAAAAAATCACTATCTATTTTTATATTTACAGACCATAAAGGTTAACGCTCCATACAAGATATTGAGTCTGGCGAATTGTCATGGTCTACTTCGTCTAAATTCCATCGAAGTTATACCTAGCTAACATAAAAATTCATATCAATCTTGATACAGGTCTCTAAAATTTAGGATAAAGAATGGCAAACAAGCCAACTATAGCTATATCCCATTTGGGATGTGAGAAAAATCGTATAGATTCAGAACACATGCTGGGCTTACTGGCTCAGGCAGGATACCAAATAGATTCTAATGAAGAACTAGCTGATTACGTTATTGTTAACACTTGCAGCTTTATTGAAGCCGCGAGGGAAGAATCGGTTCGTACTTTAGTTGAGTTAGCTGAAGCCGATCAGAAAATTGTGATTACAGGCTGCATGGCGCAGCATTTTCAGTCAGAGTTACTAGAAGAGCTACCCGAAGCCGTAGCGGTAGTTGGCAGTAGTGACTACCATAAAATAGTTGATGTCATCGAGCGCACCGAAACGGGGGAACGGGTAACAGAAATTACTCAAGAGCCTGTATTTATTGCCGATGAAACGGTTCCTCGTTACCGTACCACGACTGAGGGAGTGGCGTACTTGAGGGTGGCTGAAGGCTGTGATTATCGCTGCGCTTTTTGCATTATCCCCTATCTGCGAGGGAACCAGCGCTCACGCTCCATTGAATCAATTGTGGCTGAAGCTACTTCTTTGGCAACCCAAGGCGTGCAGGAAATAATTTTAATTTCCCAGATTACTACTAATTATGGTGTCGACCTATATGGCAAGCCCATGTTGGCAGAGCTTTTGACCGAGTTGGGCAAAGTTGATGTACCCTGGATTAGAATTCACTACGCTTATCCTACGGGGCTAACGCCAAAGGTGCTGAGTGCCATTAAAAACACTCCCAACGTTTTGCCCTATCTCGATCTACCTCTGCAACATTCTCACCCAGATATCTTGCGAGCAATGAATCGCCCTTGGCAAGGACGAGTTAATGATGGCATTATTGAGCGAATTAAACAGGAATTACCTCAAGCAGTGCTACGGACAACTTTTATCGTTGGGTTTCCTGGAGAAACAGCCGAACATTTTCAACATCTGATAGATTTTGTAGAGCGACATCAGTTTGATCATGTTGGGGTATTTACTTTCTCCCCTGAAACAGAAACACCAGCCTATAGTATGGACAATCAAGTCCCTCCTGAAATTGCCGAGCAGCGTCGAGACAGGCTGATGGAGATACAGCAGCCAATTGCAGCTTATAAAAACCAGTCTTGTGTCGGTCAGCGAGTAGAAGTTTTAATAGAGCAGGAACATCCATCAACGGGACAGCTAGTAGGTCGCTCCAGCAGATTTGCTCCCGAAGTAGATGGATTAGTTTATGTTCAAGGTTCGGCATCCCTGGGTTCAATAGTTACCGTCAATATCACCGCTGCCGATGTATACGACCTTTATGGAGAGATAGCTGTTACCGCAGCCTGCGGGGCACCTTAACTGCTGTCTATTTATAAAACTTTCCCCATACCTCACAAGCTAAATACCATAGAGGTATATCAATTGTTAGCAGAGCAAGACCATCCAGTTTTTTAACCACCACCAAAGTAAACATATAGAACTTATGACGACCACTTTCAAAGATTTAGGACTATCCGACGCTTGTTTATCTCAGCTAGAACAGCTTGGTTTTACAGAACCAACCCAAATTCAGCAAGATGCTGTTCCCGCCTTACTCAGTGGCAGAGATATCGTCGGTCAATCTCAAACAGGTACAGGAAAAACAGCCGCTTTTTCTCTTCCCGCATTAGAAATTGTTGAAGCTGATAATAAAGCAGTACAGGCTTTAATCTTGACACCTACTAGAGAATTGGCACAGCAGGTGGGACAAGCAATCCAAGATTTTACCTCCAGAGAACAAAGAATTTATTCTTTGACCGTTTACGGCGGACAGTCTATTGAAAGACAAATTAGCCGTTTACGTCGAGGAATCCAGATTGTAGTGGGTACTCCTGGTCGAGTAATTGATCTTTTAGAACGTAGAGAATTAGTCTTAGACCAGCTCAAGTTAGCGATTTTAGATGAAGCTGACGAGATGTTGAGCATGGGCTTTATTGATGATATCAAGAAGATTTTGCGCCAGACTCCCAAATCAAGACAGACTGCCTGTTTATCTGCCACCATGCCTCGGGAAATCAAAGAGTTAATCAAAAACTTTTTAACCGACCCGATCTACATCACAGTTAAACAGAAAGAAGCTGCTCCCACCCGCATCGATCAGCATGTCTACATGGTGCCTCGCGGCTGGCAGAAAATCAAAGCATTACAGCCTATTTTGGAAATTGAAGAGCCAGATTCGGCAATTATCTTTGTTCGCACCAAACGTACTGCTAGCGAATTAACCAGTAAACTGCAAGAGGCGGGGCATAGCGTTGATGAATATCATGGTAACTTGAGTCAGATGCAGCGGGAACGATTAGTTAAACGCTTCCGCGATGGCAAAATTAAAATGGTAGTGGCAACGGATATTGCCGCTAGAGGTTTAGACGTTCAAGATCTGACCCACGTAATTAATTACGATTTACCCGATAATACCGAAACCTATATCCACCGTATTGGTCGTACAGGTCGGGCAGGAAAAACTGGAACCGCAATTGCGATCGCTCAATCTGGGGATCGTCGGGCATTAAAACAAATTGAACGTCGCATCAGAGCCAAGTTAGACATTGCTAAGATTCCTAATCGCGCCCAGGTAGAAGCGAAGAGAATTGGTAAATTGAACGCTAAAATCAAAGAGACCTTGGCAGGAGAAAGGATGGCTTCTTTCTTACCCTTGGTTAGAGAACTAAGCGATGATTATGACGCTCAGGCGATCGCTGCGGCGGCATTACAAATGGTTTACGACCGTGATTGTCCTAATTGGATGAAAGGAGATTGGGATATTCCTGAAGATAGTTGGGGTAAGCCAGTGGTTAAAGGCAGAAAAAATCGTAATGGTCGCAAAAGCAACTATAACAAATCAAAATCTCTTCCTCGAACTAAATCTCAAGGTAAGTTAAGATCGCAAGTAATAATTGAACAATAAGCATATTTATTGAGCAAGCAGCAGTTTTGAGATGTAACCAGCAGCGTATTAGTAGCATCTTAAAGCTGTTGAGCTTTATTTGCTGTAAAATAGTGTTCACTAGTTTGGCTAAAAACTGTTATAAAACCTTAACTGAAACAGCCCGTGACTTTGAGTATACCCCCGACAAACTTGTCTTATCCTACTATTGCCAAGAGTGCTAATAACTGGCAGGGTTTAATTGCCACCTATAGTGCTTTCTTACCCGTCAGTGATGCCACTCCCATAGTTACCTTATTAGAAGGAAACACGCCGTTGATCCCCGCTCGGGCGATCGCCTCTTTGATTGGTCGAGGGGTCAAGGTTCACGTTAAATACGATGGTCTCAATCCCACGGGCAGTTTTAAAGATCGCGGCATGACGATGGCGATCTCTAAAGCTAAGGAAGCTGGGGCAAAGGCAGTTATCTGTGCTAGTACAGGAAACACTTCGGCGGCGGCGGCGGCATATGCCCGTCGTGCAGGGATGAAGGCATTTGTGATTATTCCTGATGGCTATGTGGCATTAGGGAAATTAGCTCAGGCTTTACTATATGGTGCAGAAGTAATCGCTATTGACGGTAACTTTGATGATGCTTTGAGTATTGTGCGTGCCTTAGCGGAAAACTATCCTGTTACTTTGGTTAATTCTGTTAATCCCTATCGGTTACAGGGTCAGAAGACCGCAGCCTTTGAAATAGTTGATGTTCTGGGCAATGCCCCTGACTGGTTATGTATTCCTGTGGGCAATGCGGGCAACATCAGTGCTTATTGGATGGGTTTTTGTGAATATCGGCAAGCAGGAAAATCCTCTCAACTACCTAAGATGATGGGTTTTCAAGCTGCGGGATCAGCGCCTCTGGTATCAGGGGAAAAAGTTGCCAACCCCGACACCTTAGCTACGGCAATTAGAATCGGCAACCCTGCCAACTGGCAAAAAGCGATCGCCGTAAAAGAAGCTAGTGGAGGAGAGTTCAATTCTGTCACCGATGAAGAGATTTTAGAGGCTTATCGTATTTTGGCAGCAGAGGAAGGTGTGTTTTGTGAACCTGCTAGCGCGGCTTCTGTGGCAGGATTGCTTAAGGTTAAAGAGCAAGTACCAGATAATTCCAGTGTAGTTTGTGTTCTAACTGGGAATGGTCTTAAAGACCCTGATACCGCAGTTAAACATAGTGATAATGAATTGAAGCGAGGTATCCCCAAAGATCTAGAGCAAGTAGCTAAGGTTATGGGCTTTTAAATCTTTTAAATCACCATTAAAAACTTTAATAAAAAGCCGCGTACTAGTGGCTGCTAGTACGCGGAATCATTTACGACTTCACCGATATTGCTAAAAATACAGTCCTATATAAATGCTAGGGGGTTGCATTTTAGCAACGAATTTAACTCGCCTCTACGATAAATCTACTGAGTGTTTTCGTCTTCAGTAAATTCTCGGAGATAATTATATTTAGATCTATTTGATAGGTAAGATAGTGTTTTACAGTTATTTTTTGGTGGTTAGCTTGGTAAATTCATCAAAAAATTTGCTTAATATTACTAATTAATTTAATTGCTCTCTTTAGCAGCTTAGGTATGACTCAAAACAGCGTGATTGTAATTGGTGGTGGTTTAGCAGGGACAGAAGCCGCCTGGCAAATTGCTCAGGCAGGTATTGCGGTAACTCTCTATGAAATGCGTCCTGTCCAGACCTCCCCTGCTCACCACACAGAAGAATTAGCCGAGTTAGTTTGTAGCAATTCTTTTGGAGCCAAAAATAGCGATCGCGCAGCAGGATTACTTCATGAAGAATTACGACGCTTAGGCTCGCGAATTATTGCTACCGCAGATCAGCATGCTGTTCCCGCAGGAGGAGCCTTAGCAGTTGATCGGGGGGTTTTTAGCAGTGAACTTACTCGCACTTTGGATAGTCATCCCTTAATCGATTTTCAAAGAGCCGAAATTAACGAAATTCCCCAAGATAAAATTGTCGTTTTATGTACTGGTCCTTTAACTAGTCCCCAGTTAGGAGAGAAGCTACAGCAGTTTACGGGGATGGAGTACATGAGCTTTTTTGATGCTGCTAGCCCGATTATTGTTGGGGAATCAATCGACCGTAATATTGCTTTTTTGGCATCTCGTTACGATAAGGGGGAGGCAGCTTATCTTAACTGTCCGATGAACAAGGATCAGTACCTTACGTTTCAGCAAGAACTGTGTCAGGCGCAACAGGCAGAATTAAAAGATTTTGAGCGAGAAAATGCTAAATTCTTTGAAGGCTGTCTTCCCATTGAAGAATTGGCACAGCGCGGAGAAGATACCATGCGCTATGGACCTTTAAAACCCGTTGGTTTGTTTGATTCTCGACTAGGAGATTTTCGGGCAGCAGAAAATAAAGGTAAGCGCCCCTACGCCGTTGTCCAGTTGCGGCAAGAAGACAAAGCAGGGCAGCTTTGGAATATGGTTGGGTTTCAAACTAATTTACGTTGGGGTGAACAAAAACGAGTGTTTCGCCTGATTCCTGGCTTAGAAAATGCCGAGTTTGTCAGGATGGGGGTGATGCATCGCAACACATTTATCAACTCTCCCCAGTTATTAAAATCTACATTGCAGTTTAAGAGTAAAAATACTATCTTTGCCGCAGGTCAACTTGTGGGTACCGAAGGTTATACTGCCGCTGCCGCAGGAGGTTGGTTAGCGGGAACTAACGCCGCCCGCCTAGCTTTAGGTCAAGAGCCATTAGCTATGCCCAATACAACCATGATGGGCGCTCTATTTGAATTTATCAGTTCGGCATCCCCCAAGCATTTTCAGCCGATGCCGCCTAATTTTGGCATTATTCCCCCACTACCGATTAGAGTTAAGAATAAGCGGGAAAGATATGGTCAATATCGCGATCGCTCTTTAGCTGACTTGGAAAACTGGAAACAGTCTTTAACATCAGAAGCATTAGTTAGTAGATGACACTCTCGCCGTTAATTGAGTCGCGCAATTTAACGGAAGATTCTTGACTCATCTCGGTAAAAGCCCAATGATTAATTTATATCTAAGTAACAAAGGCTTGGGTGACTCATATAGTAGGGACTCCATTAACGATTAGCGACTAACGACCCGAAACACTAGTTTTTGGTACGTACTGCGTAAGGTCAGTTAATTATCTAAAAGATCGCCAATAGAATTAGTCATCAAACAGTAGCCATTTGATTCTATTTCGCATTCAACCAATTCCCACTCGCCAGGATTAAAGAATTGACTAAGATTATAAATAGCCTGTTCACGGTCTAAACTATGAAGCTCGACTAAATGACGGACTTCTCGTTTAATTTCTTTGAGCGAAAAATTTACTTTAAAAGTCATTTTACACCTCACTGCTTAATTGGTTCTTAAGTTCAAGATATGATAAAAGCTTGAAGAATTTGTGAGTATTTTGAAATAGCTGGTTTTTGGTAGTTAGAGGAAACATTGAAACTAAAAGCAGAAATGGTTGTTGATTTTGCGATCGCTCAACATTTGAACCATCAACTGATGAGCAGAAATGGCTCACAGGATTTACAAGGCAAAAGTTCCTGTAAATCACCCAGAAGTCGGGGAACGCTTTCAATATTATGGTTACAACCCATAACTATTGTAGAGCAGGATACCGCCACCTCGCGTTA
>JBCCDL010000189.1:0-8961 GCA_039030815.1 Cyanobacteria bacterium P01_A01_bin.83
TACCAGCACTTTTACAAACAGGATTAACCATCGTTATTTCTCCTTTAGTAGCGCTGATGGAAAATCAGGTCAAGCAACTACAAGATTTAGGATTACCTGGAGCATTATTGCATAGTGAATTACCTAGAAACCAACGCCAGAGAACATTAAAGGCGATCGCTAATCAGAAATTGAGTTTATTATATTTATCTCCTGAAACTCTGTTAAGTCGACAAGTCTGGAACATTATTTCTCAACCAGAAATTAAAATCACAGGCATTATTATCGATGAAGTTCACTGTCTAATCCAGTGGGGAACTACTTTTCGCCCAGCATATCGTCGTTTAGGTGCGGTGCGGCGCAGTTTACTACAGCATAAACCCTCTGGTACCAAAATTGCGATCGCTGCTTTTACTGCTACTGCCGATCCTCAAGCACAACGAGAAATTGTCAATGTCCTGGAATTAAAACAGCCTCAGACTTTTCTGATTAGTCCCTACCGTCAAAATTTACGGCTGAACGTTAAAACGGTGTGGACACCTAGAGGCAGAAAACAACAAATGTTGCGTTTGATCCAAGACCATAAAAATCAGTCAGGGTTGGTATATGTGCGATCTCGCCAAGAGAGTCAAACCCTAGCAACTTGGTTTAAATCATTAGGTTATTCTGCTGCTGCTTATCATGCAGGTTTAATAACTAGTAACAGGAGAAATATTGAACAAGATTGGATCGCAGGTAAAATTCAATTCGTCATCTGCACTTCTGCTTTTGGGATGGGGATCGACAAACCCGATGTCCGCTGGATAGTTCACTATCACGCTCCAGAATTACTTGCTGAATATATTCAAGAAGTGGGTAGAGGTGGTAGAGATGGTAAGAGTGCAACAGCTTTGACCTTAATTAGTGAACCTACAGGCATTTTAGACCCTCAAGATAAACAACGCAGTCAATTTTTTAGCCGCAAATTGATACAGCAATATCGTCAAGCACAACAGCTGATTAAACAATTGCCCCATAAAGGTGAGATTGCAACTATTAACCAAGAATTACCCCAAACAGAAGTGACTTTAGGCATTCTTCATAGTATGGGTCTAGTAAATTGGCAAGATCCCTTCAACTATCAGATAACTTCACATTTGCTCAAAGATCAACCACTCATATCTCTCTCTTCCTTAATAGCCAAGCAAAAAAATCATCACCAAAGAATGCAACGATATCTCAAAACAAAGCAATGTCGTTGGCAATATTTATTACAGGCTTTTGGATTTACTAAAGAAGCACAGGGGTTTAAATGCGGAACTTGCGATCGCTGTCAGTAATCAGTCAAGACTCAACAGTCGTCAGCTTGAGAGAGCAAGGGATCTTGAATGGGTTATCTAACTACAACTCCCGTAATTTTTGCTACGACATTATTAAGTTAGTATGATTTGTTGTGCTGCGTCGCTAATTTCAAAAATTTGTGTTTGACGAAACGCGACTGCTGAATCTGAAAGCTGAAGCATCATTGCTCGTTAGAAGCTTTCGCCTTTTGAATCATCTCTTGGATTGTTTCGGTTTCACCAATTTCATAAAGACTAATCAAACCATCCTCAATGGTGAAGATTTGCTTAACTGTGGCATCTGCGAGCAAATTGCCTTGCAAATCTCTAATGATTTGATGAACGGTAACGATGTTTCGATTGTTATCGTCCGTCTCGAATTTTAAAGTTTTAAGCTCTGGTTGAATATCTTGGAATTGATTAGTCCAATATTCGCGCACTTGATCGCGCCCATAAACAAAACCGCCTTCCACTCCGTTTGCCCATTTCACATCTGGGCGCATCAGCGAGATGATTGTTTCAATCTCACGTTTGTTGAAAGCATCGTATAAATTTTGCAGAAACTGTTGGTTTGACATCAGAAATATGTGAAAGAGATGGGACAGAGTCTAACTTGCTATTAAATGAATTTTCTCCCTTATCATGGGATGCTAGCTACTATCGCTTTTTGTGGACACCCTACAATAGTCTTAACCTCAACCTGCCGTCTCATCTAATTCTGCTAAAATTATCCTAATCCTGCTTGGGATGTAAAATCTTGACTGGATTAAAGCCCATCATGAATCATTCAATATCTACAATCGATCTTACAAACCAACAGGAAGTAGAGCGAGTACTTCCACAAACCCCTTTAGTCGCTAGCTATCATACTGGGTGGAAAGGCTTAACTTTTACTCACTACTGCCATCCTCCCCACAAAACCGTGGAGCATAGCCTTCTACAACATTCACTGGTAATCACAGATCCCAAAAGCTGCTTTCAGGCAGAGCGTTGTTTGGACGGCAAATTTAAACACTATGCCCATGGTAACGGTCGCGTCGATGTTATCCCAGCATTTTTAAATCATCGAACAAACTGGAATCAGGAAATCGAATTTTCAGTAATTGCTATTTGTCCAACATTATTTAATCAAACCTCTCAGGAGCTAATACAGCGTGAAATAGAACTGATTCCAAAGTTTTCGATCAACGATCAGATAATCCAACAATTAGCCCTCGCGCTCAAGACAGAAATCCAAACAGGTTGTCTGTCTGGCAGGTTGTATGGCGAGTCATTGGGAATAGCACTTGCCGCTCGTTTGGTGCAGAACTATGCAGCTACCAAACCTTCGCTTAAGTTCAAAGCCAACGGTTTACCCCAATCACAGTTGAAGCGAGTCATTGATTACATAAAGGCAAATTTGACACGAGATTTATCGATTTTGGATTTGGCGACTCTGACCAGCATGAGCAAATCCCACTTTAGCCGATCCTTCAAGCAATCAGTAGGAATTGCACCTTATCAGTATTTGATGCAACAACGTGTGGAACGAGCCAAGCAATTACTGGAACAGCAATCGATTCCAATTAGCACCATTGCCCTGGATTGTGGCTTTGCAAATCAAACTCATCTAACAAAAGTCTTCCGTCAGATGACAGGGCTGACACCCAAAGCTTATCAAAAGCGATAAAATCTGCCTTCGATGTTTTTGATCATTAAAATTTTTACCTGGTTAATATCTAATTCTATAGCTAAGGCTAGTCTTTTAATTTGCCTCCTGGTTGCTGCAACGGGTTGTTCTCTCCACATACTGAAGGAGAACTATGGTTAACCTTAATTGATCCATAACCATTAACTGCTAAAAGTTTGGTAATAGAGTCTTCGGCGTTAATCTTAGCCGTATTTAAAATTCCTGCTTGACATGCTGTTTCCGTAATTTCAACCAAAGTCTGTCTTTGAGCTAGAGTTTGAAGTTGTGGCGCAACATCAGGACCTAAATTAAGAAAACCACGGTCATAGTCGTAGACGCGAGAGTGATTGACATCAATCTTGCTGTCTAAGATCTTGGCTGGTGGTAAATCAATCTCGATTTGATTTTCGCTAACTTTAATATCTGCTGTAGTCAACTCACTCAAATCAATTCCTGCGCGAATTTCCCCTCTAGCAACATACAGTAGCCGAGTAGTAGCAATAGATATATCCCCCAACCTACGGTCAGCTGAGGTAGGAATAATAGTTTCAATAGTTTGTACCGTAGTAGATAACTGTTGAATATCTTGAAGGCTTTGAATGATAGGCTTAATCTCTTCAACTTGAGGTTTGACAGGCTCCAGCCTAATTATATTCTTAATTAGATTTACCGCGCGATCGCTAGTATGCCAGATGCCTAAAATAACTATTAGCACTACTAAAACAATGCTGCCAGTGCTATACAGCAACAGTTGTTGCAATAAGCGCGGTGCAGGTTTAGATGATTTCATAATTAATTTAAATATTTTTGATTCTTAATACTTCTTTAAATCATAAATCAATATCAATCAATTAATTTACCAAAACTTTTTTTAATCATGTTTTACTTTGTTCCATTTTTATAAATTTTAGTCACTTTATATACTTTTCAAAATAGTTAAATACTAACAATACTCAGATAAATTACAAAATATTAATTGAGAGTTATTGCTAAAGTTTTTTAGTTTATAAGTATTATATAAAGTAGCAGTATTTCTAGGTACAGATATAAAAAGCTTGCCTTATTACTGGCAAAGCACCCAGAGATCACCTAAAAGTACTTTTAAATAATTTTATAAATTTATCTTAATTAGGATCTTATGACTCATAAAGCAAATTATGTAGTTAGCCAAATATTTTAAAAAGATATCGAAATAGTACTTTTAGTTTAATCAATCTGGCTTGTTTAATCATCTTAAAACTAGAGCTTTAATATAATGAGTCAACCTTTTAACGACACTAATAACAACGACCATTTAGTCGGCACTAATCAAGACGATGTTTTTGTTAGCAGTGCAGGAAACGATCCCATAGTAGGGGATGACGGATTCGATACTGTAGATTATGGTCATCTAGGCAAAGCCGTAACCTTACAGCATACTGGGGTAATAAAAAAAGGGCATTATTGTTCGAGTATGTATAGCTTCAAATAGGTTTATAGAAAGCAATCGCAAAATCTCTTTTACTCATAATCTATTAAGATGTCTGAACAAAAGCCAGACATCTTTTTTTTGTTAGCGTTGGTAAACCTAAGTATGATTTTTAGGATGATCGAGTATTAATTGACCGCTAGTGTTTTTTAGCTATATTTGTTAAGCTATAGCACCGTATATAGCGTTTAACTAAAAAAACTTTTATGACTTCATCTTTATCTCAGTCTCAAAGCTCTATGTTAGCTAATCCTATCTTCAATCCAGGAGGAGACGATAGGGTAGAAAATCGTTCTATTTGGTTTGGCAATACTACCAACCTGATGCAGTTGAATGACGTCCGCTACTCTTGGGCAACTGGTCTTTATCAACAGATGCGAGAAAACTTTTGGATTCCCCAAAAGCTCGATTTGACTCAAGATGTCACCGATTACTGGAACCTAACAAATCAAGAACGTCGAGCCTATGATGGTATTCTTAGCTATCTAACCTTTTTAGATTCAGTGCAAACCTGCAACATTCCTCACATCAAAAGTTGCGTCACCGCACCAGAGGTTAGCGTTTGTATGGCGGAACAAATCTCCCAAGAGGGAATGCATAACCAAAGCTACCAATATATTATCGAAACAGTAATACCTAATGATCGCCGTAGTAGCGTTTATGAATTTTGGCGGACTGATAAAGTTTTGGCAGATCGTTGTGAATTTATTGCCTCAATCTATCAAAAATACATTGATGATCCCACTGCTGAAAACTATTTTGTATCTCTACTGGCAGATTACTTACTAGAAGGGGTTTATTTTTACAATGGCTTTATCTACTTCTATAATCTTGCTTCACGGATGTTGATGCCAGGAAGTGCTGATATTTTCAAAATGATTAACCGAGACGAATTGAGTCATGTCCGACTATATCAAAAGCTCTTGCCAGAGGCAATGCAACTTTTCCCTCATTCTGTAGAGCAAATCTATGAGATGTTTGACACCGCAGTGCAGCATGAATGTCGTTGGACAAATCATATTGTTGGTGATAATGTTCTGGGAATCACCGCTGCTAGCACAGAACATTACACTAAGTACATGGCAAATATGCGTTTGCGCGCTATTGGTTTGGAACCTTTATATAGTGATGAGCAATATAACAAAAGTCCTTATAAACACCTCGAAAGATTTTCTGATACTAAAAAAGCGGGTCATACTAAAGCTAATTTCTTTGAGGCTGGCGTGACTAGTTATGTAATGTCTTCTGGGGTTAGTGGCTGGGACGAGATCTAAAATTAACGGTTTTTTCCACTGTTTTTGAAAACTGCATCTTAATTTTATTAGTTAACAATCACAGCACTATTGACATTTTAGACATTTTAGATGAGGGAAATCTCTCATCTTTTTTAATTTAAGCTGCAATTCATCAGGAGGTCGGTTAATAATTCATATAAGAAGTGAAAATAATTTTTATTAAAAATAAAGATTAAGTAAAAACTAGGGCGTTACCTTTAAAATTGAATAACCCTATGGGGTAATTACTGACTGCGGAATGGGGGACGTAGCCTTAAAGTATTTGCTTCACAGCATAGGTATTACGAACTTGTGCCAATGCTTTGGTGCAATCCTTTTGTAGTGCAGTTTAGCATTCAAAGCTAAGAGAAAAACCATAAGTTCTCTTCTCAGTAGTTAGCTTTAAATTCAACACGCAAACATTTTCCCTGTAATCTCTAGATATCAGTAGCTCAAATTAAGTAAAAATATATAGATACTATTTTAGTTGGCTCATGTTCAAGCTATTTCAAAATCTTCTTACTGGTGAAGCTAACAAAGAATTAGATTCAACCTCCTCCGAATCAAAGATCCCCTGGTCACAACAAATTACTCAGGCTGATACTCTTTGGTCACAAGGTAAATTGAGCGAAGCATTAAAAATTTATGGCTTGACTATGGAACAAAATCCTGACCAACCTGAAATTCAACAGCGTATAGTAGAACGTTTAAAACAACAGGGAGATTTAGCAGAGGCATACGAAAAACTAGCTACAGATCTTAGAAATCAAGGCAACGTTGAACAGGCAGCCAATTACTATCGTCAAGCAGTTAATCTTAAAGCTTTGACTGGAAATACCAAGAATCAATTGCTAAAATCTAGCGTTACCTCTCCAAAAAGATTACCGATTGCGATCGCTAATCTCAAAGAGACGGCGTTTTCTTTTCAGCCTCTACCTAGTAATTTAGCCATAGTTAATGTAACACCATCTAATTCCCCTTTGCCCGATGCAGTAATTAATTCTAGGGCAACTTCTACGTTTAATCCTCGTCTCAAAGCAGTAAATCCTGAACAAGCCAGGGATATTGATTGGGAAACAGCACAAGTCTACTTTCAAAAAGCTTTAGAACATCTTGAAAAACAAGAATGGCAGCAGACAGCATTAGCCTGTAAACAAGCTACTCAAATCATGCCTGATATGGCTGAAGCTTACAAGATTTGGGGCAACGCTTTGCAGAGAATGGGCAAAACTGGTGAAGCAATGTCGTGCTATGCCAAGGCAGTAGAAATCAAACCCAATTTGGCTGAAGTATATGCTGGTATTGCGGATATTTATACCCAACAAGAGCAATGGCAGCAGGCAATTAAGCACTATCAAAAAGCAATTATTATTAAACCAAGTGCCAAAATACATCGTCAATTAGCAACAGTCTGGCAAAAGTTGGGTGAGATAGAAAAGGCTGAGTTTAACCTTTATCAAGCTCAAGAATTAGACTTGCCTAAGACATCAACTGACGTAGCAGCAGTTGACTCAGAATTAGCTAAGGAAAACCCTACTAATATTGAAGATACGATCGCATCTTATTGTCGTAAAGCAAGAAAGTTAGAGCAGCAAAATCAATGGCAACATGCAGCTAAATATTATCGCCAAGCTTTAGACTTGAGTATGTCTCGACCCGCTTTGATGCCCCAAAAATCGAATGCCGAAGCATTGACCATCCCAGTTACTTCTTCTCAGGAGGTAGATAATCATGACCAAGTCAGTAAGTCAGCTACTGATACAGAGAGTCAGCTAGATAAAGCAATTAAACGCTATCATCGCCAGTCCAGGTTACAGCCCAACTCCCCTAAAATCCATACTGATTTGGGTAATTTATATGCCAAAAAAGGTAAATTACAGTATGCGATCGCTTGTTATCGTCAAGCAATCAAGTTAAATCGTAAATATCCCAAAGCTCACCTAAGTTTGGCTAGAGTTTTGCTCAAAATTGGTAAACAGCAGGAGTTTGTCAAGGAAATGCAGTTAGCCCTGGCTTTGCAACCCACAATCGGTAATGCTCTAGACCGCTTCTACCTAGCTAATGCCCTAGTTGATCGAAATCAAGAGCAGCAAGCAATTAGTTTTTATTGTAAGGCGATCGCTTCAAATCCTCAATTTTCTCAGTCTTATCACCGCTTGAGTGATGTTCTAAGTAGGCAGGGTAAGCATCAGCAAGCAATCGATTTTTTGTTACAGAGCATTAGTCAAAATCCTCAAAACCCTCAATCCTATTACCTACTAGCTCAACAGTGGTCAAGTCTCCAAGATTGGGAAAATGCAGTCAAAACTTATAGTCAAGTTCTGCAATTAGAACCACAATTTCCTGAAGCATCACAGAAATTAAATCATGCTCTGGCTCAAAAACTAAAGTCCAAAAACCGTCACATCAAAACATTGAACATTGAACATTGAACATTAACTTGTTCAAATGGTGATTTAAACTCCTAATCAATACTAAAAGACTATAGTTATTCTCATTAATTCCCGTAGGTTGATCTGTACTAAAAGTAATGAACAACAAGATTAGACATTGCTATATTTCCTATTTAGAACGACTATAGCAATCACCGATAAGAGTGTGAGAATAAATGGTAAGTGTTAATTGATAAATGATAAATGTTAAATCTAGACAGCAACAAACTCAGCTAATCTTTTGACTCCTTCCTTGATCGTATCGAGATCGGTAGCGTAGGAAAAGCGGACACAGCTATCTGCACCGAAAGCAATTCCAGGAATGGCGGCAACTTTTTTGCTTTCTAATAATTCCTGACAAAATTCCAGAGATGTTTTACCTGTTTTAGAGATATCCACAAACAGATAAAAAGCTCCGTCAGGTTTGGGGCAGCTCAATTGGGGAATATCATTGATTGCCTGATACATATAGCTTCTACGTTGAGCAAATGCATCTTTCATTTCTTGAACACATGCTTGGTCAGATTCTAAAGCGGCGATCGCACCATACTGAGCGAAAGTACAGACATTACTGGTACTATGACCCTGAATTTTTGCCATTCCTTGAATAATATCTGTTGATGCAGCGGCGTAACCGACACGCCATCCCGTCATAGAATGACTTTTAGCAAAACCGCTGCTGGTTATAGTCCGAGCAAATATAGCCTCGTCTATTGAGCCAATACTTAAATGTTCGGCATCATCATAGAGAATTTTTTCGTAAATCTCATCAGAAACTACTAAAATATCCTCTTGGACAATTACCTCAGCTAAAGCCCGA
>JBCCDL010000190.1:0-8960 GCA_039030815.1 Cyanobacteria bacterium P01_A01_bin.83
GAGGTTCTCCTCTCGGCTGTTTAAGATTTCTGCTCTCTGTTCTAGGGATTCTCGATAAATATCAACGTCATTAAGTTTAGTTTCCGCCTCTGTTAGTGCAGCAGTTAACTGAGTTATCTCGGTGACTTGTTGTTCATTTTTCTCAACACAGCTATTGTAATAATCCTTGTATTCACTGCCAAATACGCCAATGACTTGTTGAGAGGCAAATAACGGCAGTGGTTGACCAACAAAAATTAATAGTGGCAAGGTAAAATGTATTACAATAACGCTCCAGGTAGCTAACATTGAGATATTGACTCCTAGCTGTGTAGATATATAGAACGCTTGATGTGAATTGGCTTCGTTGAAAATTTACCAGTTTTTAGCTCTTAGCTTTATTTATAATTATTCAAAAGCTCATCAAAATCATTAGCCACAGCAATTAATTCTCTGGCACTGCCAAATTGAAGACGTGAATTAATCGGCGTAGCAGTTGTTATTTTTGCTATTGAACTCTTCTTCTTTAATGATAACTGTCCTTCTCTCCGCATCACCACATCAATCATACCTAATAACTGTTGTGCAGCTTCGGTAACTATAATTGGTTGCATTGCAATCATGTTTTCATCTAGATTTATTTGGGAATTTTTGCTTCGAGTATAGTTATTGAGTATTTTTGCGATCAGCTTTGCTAGTACGCAGAACGTAATGGCTTTATCCAAATTATTCAGATTTTTCGTAGATTGGGTTAGCGATCGCTCGATTAATTACTGATTACTGATTTTAATTATAGATAGGTTGAAAAAGGAAGTTAACTAACCTAAAGGCGATCGCCTGATCGGAGTGACTATGGCTAATAAAGATGCGGGTCATTAACTCTTTACTTCGTCATCTATTCTCTAAAAGTTATAGCATTTTGATGCTACAACTAATTGACACAGTAATCACTATATAGGAATTGTTTTTTCATAGCTAAAGGCTAAAGGCTATTTTCCTCTAATTCCAAGTCAGATTCAAAACGTCAGGAGTGCCTTCTAAAGTGGCATATTGATTATCGGCGATCGCATAGTATAACCTTCGGTATAATCTCCTTTGACGATTATCCAGCAAAACAAAAAAAGAATAGATCCACGATGATCTATTCTTTGTGGCTAATTGAATTAACTAATCCTAAAGTGTCTGTGGATTGGGATCAGATGGGTCTATCTTATACTGATTTGCTAGTTCCTTTGCTGATTGTTCTCTTGAAGTAGCATGACCATTATGGGAAGAACCATTATTACTATTACCTCCAGAACTTCCAGAGTCTTGATCTCCTTTAACCAAAGATTCAAGACCTTTAATCACAATATACAGAGAGGGTACTAGGAATAAAGTTAGTGCGGTAGCAAACAGCATGCCGCCAAAAACCGCAGTTCCCAACGACCAGCGACTAGATGCCCCAGCACCTGTAGCCACAACCAAAGGATAGAAACCGACCAGACTGGAAATCGCAGTCATTAAGATTGGTCGAAAACGCTCTTGACCAGCCTTAATCGCTGCCTTAGCGGTATTGAGACCTTGTTCTTTTAGTTGGTTGGCATATTCGACGATCAGAATGGCGTTTTTACTTGCCAGCCCGATCAACATGACTAGACCTACTTGAACATAAACATCATTGTTAATCACGGGCCAAATACTTCCTGCCTGAAGGATATTAGCTCTGAGCCAGATAGCAGCGATCGCACCTAAAACGGCTAATGGCACAGTCAGCATAATAATAATTGGGTCGACATAACTTTCGTATTGAGCAGCCAAGACCAGGAATGCCATCAATAAGCCCAAGCCAAAGATGATTGCCGACTGTCCGCCAGCAGATTTCTCTTCCAATGCCGTACCTGTCCATTCATAGCCGAGACTGGCGGGTAAAATCTGTGCTGCTACTTCTTCCATGGCTTGAATTGCTTGTCCTGTACTATAGCCAGGAGCGGGAGAACCTTGAATCTTAATGGCACGGAATAAGTTGTAGTGAGTAATGGTTTGTGGTCCAGTAAATTCCTTTAAATAAACCAGAGTATCTAACGAAATTAAGGCACCAGTAGTAGAACGCACATAAAGCTGTTCAATATCCTGGGGTTTAGCGCGGAAGTCGCCATCAGCTTGGATATAAACTCGATATTGTCTTTGTCCTAAAACAAAGTCATTGACATATTGAGAACCCAGATAAGATTGCAGGGTATCAAAAATATCGTCAATTTCTACTCCTAAAGATTTAGCGCGATCGCGATATACCTCAATCTCAATTTGAGGGGTATTAGCAGCAAACTGAGTAAAAGCACCACCAATTTCAGGTCTTTGGTTGGCTTCGGCAATCATTTTGTTGGCATTTTCTACTAAAACAGAGATTGGCAGTCCACGACGGTCTTGAAGTTGAAATTCAAACCCACCAAAGGTACTTAAACCCCTTACAGGAGGAGCATTGACAGCAAAGGCTCTAGCACCTGTAATACTTTGAAAGGAACCATTGAGACGACCGAGAATGGAATAGATTGACTGATCTTGCTGTGGTCGCTCTGACCAAGGCTTAAGCTTACCAAAGACAAAACCACGACTACTACCATTTCCTTCAAAACCGAAGCCGCTGAGAGCAAAATAGCTCTGGATGTCTGGCACCTCGGCAATTTTATCTCCCACCTGCTCCATCACACCCTGGGTATAGTTCAAAGATACGCCATCAGGAGCCTGGACAATGGTAAAGAAATAACCCTGATCTTCTTCTGGTATGAAGCCAGTGGGAATCTGATTATATAAAAAGTAGGTAAACAAAATTAAAGCGGTAAAACCACCAATTACAAACGGACGAATATATTTTCTGGTTAAAAAAGTAATTGCCTGAGTATACCTAGTGGTGATCCAGTCGAAGACCTGATTGAACTTAGTAAATACTTTGCCCAAAATTCCCTTTCTTTCTTTAGCAGGACGTAACAAGATACCTGCCATCGTCGGCGAAAAAGTCAGGGCATTAAAAGTTGAAAGAGCTACTGCAAAAACAATAGTTAGAGCAAACTGCTTGAAAATTACTCCTGTTGAGCCAGGAAAGAAAGACACAGGAATAAACACTGCCATCAAGACCAAGGAGGTAGCAATTACCGCCCCGCTCAACTCATTCATGGTATCGACTGCCGCAATTTTAGGCTTCATTCCCCGCTCCACCTTAGAAGCGATCGCCTCAACCACCACAATCCCATCATCTACTACTAAACCTGTGGATAGTACCATGGCAAACAGAGTCAGGGTATTAATCTGAAAGCCAAAGATATTGAGGAAAGCAAACGCCCCAATCAAAGATACAGGAATGGCGACCGCAGGAATAATTGTAGTGCGCCAATCTTGCAAAAAGATAAAGATAATTAAAACTACCAGTAAAATTGCTTGAACTAAGGTTTTTACCACCTCTGTCATCGATACCTGAACAAATTCAGTGGTATCGAGGGCGATTTCATAATTCATTCCTGGGGGAAAGTCTTCTGCCAACTCGGCGATCGTCTCTTTGATGGCGCTGCCAACTTCTAAAGCATTACTACCAGGTAGCTGAAAGATACCCATCCCTACCGCTGGGTTGCCTTTAAATTCTGCTGAGGTATCGTAGTTTTCTGCTCCCAACTCAGCACGACCAATATCCCGCAGCTTAATTAGGTTGCCGTTTTCTCCTGTCCCCACTACTAAATTATCAAATTCCCGTGCCGATTTTAATCTGCCTGAAGCACGGAGGGTAAATTCAAATTGTTGATTTTCAGGTGACGGCTGTTTACCAATACTGCCAGCACCAACTTGAATGTTTTGCTCCTGGAGGGCAGCTACAACATCACTAGAACTCAAATTACGAGCCGCTAGGGCATCGGGTTCGAGCCAGAGACGCATGGCGTATTTTCGTTCACCAAAAATAATTGCTCTACCAACCCCTTCAATTCTTTTGACCTGGTCTAAAACATAGAGATCTAAATAATTACTGAGAAATAGATCGTCATATTCACCATTCGGGGCATAAAAGGCAATCCCCAAAAGCAAATCTGGAGAAGATTTCTGCACGCTCACCCCTGTCTGCTGTACCGAACTTGGTAGCTGTGGCTCAGAGAGAGCGACTCGATTCTGAACGTTGACCTGGGCGATATTACGGTCAGTGCTGGGGGGAAAGGAAACCACTACATTGCTTACGCCGTCATTACTGGTATTGGAGGACATATAGCTCATCCCCTCAACTCCATTAATTTCTCGTTCTATGATCGTAGTTACATTGCTCTCAGTAGTCTCGGCATCAGCGCCAATATAGCTAGAGGTCACCTCCACCTGAATTGGGGCTACCTGGGGTAGCTGAGAAATAGGTAACATGGGAATACTAATACCACCAATCAGCACGATGATGGCGGCACAGACTGTCGTTAAGACTGGTCTTTTAATAAAAGTATCGGCGATACTGAGGATCATTTGAATTATTAGTTATTGAGTAATGATTGTTCTGCTGCCGAAGTATGGCTTAACCATACTAATGTCTAACTAATCCCGAGTATCGATTGGTGATGGCTGCTTACCAAAACCATAAAGCATAATTGAACAACTCGAAAATTATTATTTAATTATTTGGCTACTAACTGTAGCTGATTCAGGATCGATCACAGTGCCATCTGCTAGGCTCAGTATTCCCGAAGTAATCAAACGATCGCCCAATTCTAAACCAGAAATAATCTGGTAAGATTGCCCCTGGATTTCTCCTAGTTCGACAGGTCGCTGTTGGGCAACTAAAGCCGTTGAGCCATCTTCTTGTTCTTGTTCTTGGGCGACAAACACGAAGGTTTTGCCAGCAATTCGGGATACGGCGGCGGTGGGAATCAGAATTCCTGGTTCTTCTGACCAAATAATTCTGGCTCTAACGCTGGTGTCATCTTTTAATTTACCGTTGTTATTAAATGCTGCTTTAACTAGTAGTGCCTGAGAGCTGAGATCTGTTCTGGGAGAGATAAAGCTAATGTCACCCTCAGCGATCGCCTCTCCCTGGCGGTTGACTATTTCTACTGGTAAACCGAGGGCTAAACGGTTAGCTTGCTCTACAGGTACGCTCACTAGCAACTCTAAAGCATCGTCTTGGATAATACTGGTGACTTGATCTCCAGCTTCTAAGTAATCACCCACTTTGGGTTCTATATCACCGACTACCCCATCAATCGGTGCCACAATGCGATTAAAATTCAAATTTTCTGTGGCAACTCCTACCTGTGCCTCCGCTCGTCTTAAGGCAGCCTGTTGTCCAGAGATCGCTGAGCGAGCAGCGGCTACTCTTTCTTGAGCGGCACTAAGAGCTTTTAAATTGGAGTTTAAGGCTGCTTTTAGGGCATCTCTTTGGGACTTAGCAGCGCTAATATCTCGGGTGCGATCATCTAAGGTTTGCTGTGCTTGGGCTCCCTCTTTGACCAAAAACTCAGTTCTGGTCATGTTAGTTTCTGCCAGAGCCAAATCGGCATCCTTCTCCCGCAAATCAGCTCTCCCCTGTTCCACCTCCGCTCTAGCACTAGCTACCTCTGCTTCGGCTACTCGTAGTTCTGCTTCAGCATTACGTACATTGGCTCGCTGAATATTAACCTCAGATTCAGCAGCTACTACTTCCCCTTGCTCTCGACCTAGCTGTAGCTGGACGATTAAATCTCCTTGCTTGACCTGATCTCCCTCCCCCACAGCAATTTCTAACACTCGACCATCTACCCTCGGAGCCAAAGCTACTCTCTGCTTTGCCTCTATGCGCGAATTAAATTCTGTGCTTTGTTTGACGTTATTGCTCTTAAGATCTTGAATCACTACTGGCACAGCAGGGGGCGGAGCCTGAGCTTCTGGCTGTTTACCGCAGCTCATAACCATCACTAATAAAGATGCACCTAGCGCTTGGTTGCCTAAAACTCGATTAAAAGCCATATGTAAGTATAAATAAAATCTTAATTTTTGCTAGTTAGCTTTAATATGACCTAAGTAGACTTTTTGTTGCAAGTAGGAACCTTTTAGTTGTATAGTTACTTAATGGTGCCTAATAATATGAAAGAACCCCTGCTTAACAAGAATTGCCCTGTACGTCAATTGATCAATATTGTTGGTGACAAATGGACATTACCAGTTTTATATATTCTAAAACAAGGTACTAAGCGATATAGTGAGTTACAGAGAGAAATACCAGGAATCTCCAAAAAAATGTTAACTCAGACCTTGAGAAGGCTAGAGTCAGATAACATACTAAAGCGCAAAATTTACCCAGTCGTCCCTCCTAAGACAGAGTATAGCTTGACCGCTTTTGGTCTCAAATTAATCGAGCCATTGGAAGTGCTGGCGGAATGGGCAATTAACCATGAGCTAGAATTACAGCAAATATGCGATCGCCGTAATCAAAATAGTATCAAAAAATGATGAATCTATATTAATCGACAAATTTAAAATTAAGGTTAGGCTACGGCTAAGTTTCTTTTTGCAACCGCTCCCATGAAAATCGGTACCTATAAAGCTCCATTAATTGATCGCCATTTTGGTATCTCCGTGATGAATCTCTACATCATCAAGGAGTTAATTTCCCCCTTCCTCTTTGGCATGGGCATTTTTACCTCTTTAGGTTTATCCATTGGAGCAGTTTTTGAGCTAATTCGTAAGGTGACAGACTCGGGACTACATTGGGACGTAGCAGGGAAAATATTGCTGCTCAGGATGCCAGAATTCATCGTCTTTGCTTTCCCGATGTCGATGTTATTGGCGACTTTAATGACCTATAGTAGGCTTACAAGTGATAGTGAACTGATTGCCCTCAGAAGTATTGGCGTAAGTTTGTACCGCCTAATTATGCCCGCGATCGCCTTTAGCTTGTGTATTGTATCTTTAACTCTATGGTTCAATAACTTTGTTGCTCCAGCGGCAACCTACCAAGCTTCAGTAACTCTAGAACAAGCATTAGGAGAAACACGACCTGATTTTCAAACTCAGAATATTCTGTTTCCTGAGTATGGTGATGTGAAAGTTACGGAAGATGAAAAAAAAGAAGTACTGACTCGCTTGTTCTATGCTGAAGAATTTGATGGCGAGCAAATGAAAAATATCACGGTGTTAGATCGCTCTAGTAGATCTGTTAGTCAAATTGTGGTTGCCAGTTCAGCCAAGTGGAATGTCGCTGAAAATATCTGGGATTTTTATGATGGAACCATTTACCTAGTAGGTATTGACGGCAGCTATCGTAATATCGTCCGCTTTGTACACCAGCAGCTAGCATTGCCCCAAACAGCCTTTGACATTACCAAAAAAGGTAAAAAAACTAAGGAAATGAGTATTGTTGAAGCGAGAGAATATCTTGAAGTAATCAGACTCAGTGGCGATGAACCTCGATTGCGTAAATGGCAAGTACGAATCCACGAAAAAATTTCCATTTCTTTTGCCTGTCTTGTCTTTGCTATGATTGGTGCAGTTTTGGGTATTCAGCCCCAAGATTCGGGAAAAGGAACTAGTTTTGGTATTTGTGTTGGGTTAATCTTTGGCTATTATTTATTTAACTTTATCTCCCAATCTTTAGGAATTTCGGGAGTTATTCCCCCTTGGCTAGCGGCTTGGTTGCCTAATTTTTTGGGTTTAGGTGCCGCAGGAGGACTGCTAAAAAAGGCTTCAAGTTAAGGTAGAAATGCTTAATGAGTCCAAGATACTCCGCCGCATGTCAGGGCGGTGCGCTTTGTTGGGGGTCTCTCCGCAGCACGCTTCGCTGTGCCAGCGTCGCGCTTTACAGAGGCTTTCGCCTCAGAGCTGCTGAGTCTGCGACTTACGGACGCTTACGCAGCGATGGACGAACGCAAAGCGTTCCAGTCTTGCCTTCGGCAAGACGATGGGGCATACGCCCCGTTCAGCGCCGTACTTCGAGCTTCGCTCGTGCAGCGATTGTCGTAAGAAGCGTCTTTGTGCTTGGACTTCGTGAATAGCGTCATTCACAATTAGCGATCGCCATAAGTAGGTAGGTGTAATTAATTAGAAGATAGTTAACTTAATAAGTAGCGAGTTTCTTGCCCATTCTTGCAGGGCAAAACACATTCTTGCTAATTTATAATCGTCGCTTATTGCTACGTGCTATGTCAACAAGTAATTTAAAATCAAAAATTGCTCCCCAAAAAATTGCTAGAAACATTGGTGTCGTAGCTGGAGGGTTAGCAGTAATCAGCGTAATTGCAATCGCTTTAAACTGGACTTTTTTACGTCGTATTGTTACTTATCCCGACAATGCAATTACCAATGTAGATTGGTATAAACCTTTAGTAGCAGTTAAAGGAAATCCGAAGAAGATCCCAGTAGCAACTTCTGAGTCTATTTCCCAAGATAGCTTGAGTAAAATTGCTACATACGCTCAAGCTCGTAATTCTTCTGCTTTGTTGGTATTGCACGAAGGAAAACTCGTTTTAGAACGTTACTGGAAAGGCTTTACTCCTACTTCCACTTCTAACTCGATGTCTTTATCAAAAACTGTTGTCGCTCTCCTTATTGGTATTGCCATTGAAGAAGGACATATCGGTTCGGAATTAGATCCAGTTGCTAAATACATCCCAGAATGGTCTCAAGATGAACGCCAAAAGATTACCTTGCGAGATTTACTGTATATGCAATCGGGTTTGCGAAATGAAGATAACACCGATAGTTTAGGTTCTGATTTGGTGCAAATGTATGCTGGTTCTGATGTTGATGCTGTAGCTGTTAACATTCGGGCGGCTCAATCTCCAGGAAAAACTTTTGATTACAATAATGCCAATACTCAAATACTGACAGAAGTATTAGAAAGAGCAACAGGCGAACAATATATTGATTATTTATCAACTCGTCTCTGGCAACCTTTAAATGCCAATGATGCAGCTATCTGGCTTGATCGACCTCAAGGAGAACCCAAAACATTTTGTTGCTTGTTTGCTACTCCTCAAGACTGGGTCAGAATCGGTCAACTATTCATA
>JBCCDL010000191.1:0-8867 GCA_039030815.1 Cyanobacteria bacterium P01_A01_bin.83
AACCTCATGTAAACAATAATACCAGCACCATCAGGAATCACTAGGTCTGCGGTGGAGATTGCTTGACTCAGGGCTTCATTTTCCTGAGCCATCATGCTCATCTCTGCATTCAGGGTAACAACATGGGTACCAATTCTCTGATTAAGCCTAGCTACCAGCCAATCTATATAGTTATCCAGCAGATGTACACGCAGATTTAAAATTGGAAAAGTTGGAGGCTGGGGTAAGTTCGTATCTGAGGACAGCATAGTTTTTGCTCAGTCAAAGGAAATTAATCTTGATTGTAGTTTAAGTCACAGATTGGCAAAATGTAAGATTGCCCCAATATAGCGTTTCTCAGAGTCAAGAGGTACAGTCTTTTTCCCTTTAACCTTTTAAGGGCGCATATCGCATGCATGTTGATGAGTCGTAACACATGCGGCAAACTTTCGCCTTTGTGGGGAGACCCCAGGACGGACGGCTGAAATGTCGGAGGCAACCGACCTCGTCGCGTCCTCCTGTTGACCGACGAGTGCTTGCACCGCCCGCATCGCCCTTTAACCAAACACAATCGAGGTATAATCCCTTACAAATGCGATCAAGGCTCAGTTATCCTAGTTTTACGGCTGTTCCAGTGGCAGTTATCAGCAACAGAACGCCTTTATCGTCTACGTTGATGGTTCCCGTATCTACTTCAATTCCAATTACCGCATCGGCATTAAGCTTTTGGGCTCGTTCAATTAATTCAGCGATCGCTTTTTGCTGCCCTTTTTCAAAAACTTTTTCATAGCTTCCAGTTCTACCACCGAAAGTATCTCTAATGCCTGCAAAGAAATCGCGCATGACATTAGTACCATAAACAACCTCCGCAGTGACAATGCCCAAGTAAGAGTCGATTGATTGATTTTGAATTGTATCGGTGGTGGTGACTAACATTGATTCTTGTTTATAGTAACTATGGTTAACTGCTGCATTTATTATATTAAGATTTAGGATTTATCTTTTGCGATCTCACATTACTCCTAAATTAAATTAGATGAAACACCAGATTTTTGAACGATTCCAAGGAATGTGGTTCGGTGGGCTCGTTGGACAGGCTGTAGCTAATCAAAAACACGATAGAAAACTCAATAGTGTAATAAAGTTCCCATCTCAACATTGGGTGTGGCAACGCCAGCAAATAGCCAAAATACTGCTGTCAAATACAGAATTAGAGATAGATGATATAGATCATCAGTTAAGCAAAGTTGGGGATTTGAAATGTAGTTTGGTTAACAATGACAATTCGACTCTAGCCGATGCTGATCATCAGACTCGTCAACTTAATCCATTAATCAATAGTAATCATCCACTACTGCTAACATCTTGCATATTGTTGCCACAACAACAAAATTTGCTGTTAAGAAATGGCAAGATTAATCAAGAGCTAGTAGCATGGCATAATTTGCTTCGTCTTGTCATGAGTCCCCAACGCCAGTTAGATTTTGCCTTATTAGTTGAGCAGGTCAGACAAAAGCTATACAGAAAAGAAGACTTATTAATAGATAAACTTCAGCAAATAGTTGTTGATGTCCAGAAGAGCCTTAGCTTATGCCAGCTCTATGAAGAATTACAACCATTCCACAATGATCTGCAAATAGCGATCGCTTTGTCATGGTTTTGCTTTATTAGCACTCCCCAAGACTACAAACTATCAGTCCTGAGGGCTGCTAGTCTTGATTCGACCATAGGGTCAGTGATAACTGCTCTTACAGGTACCTTGTCTGGAGCATATAATGGGATAACAGCAATTCCTGGTAATTGGCACAGAAGAATTAGACTCGATTCTAACTATGACTCAGAAAATCAAGTATTACAAGAAATATATAAAAATTGGTTGGGAATCTATTCAATTAATCACAATCAGGATTTATACAATTATCAAATTGATGCAGTAGCTATTTGCAAAATGATTCAGCCCCGAAAAACTCTAAACATCATCTCCCAAGAATCCCTCGAAATCTAGCTAAATCTGGCGAGAATTCAATACAGAATTTATACTTAATTTTCAACTTACTATAGACTAAAAACTAGATTTTTTGATTATTTCTTAATCTCATTCATTAAACGTTACGCAGACAAGCAATTCGATGGTTTATTTTAAAATGAATTATGGCATTATTTTTCTGTTTGCTTAACGTTGGCTAAAATTATACCAGGCATTTTATAGCTGATCACAGTCCTCACCTATGATGAAAACTTGGCATTCACTGCTCCAAAAAATTGAGGGATGGCGTTATAAAGATCAACACCAAGGGATCTTGTGGTGGGGTGAAGGGGGCGCAAGGGGAAAATCCAACAGACTATCCAGTAACGCTAGCTTTGGACAATCGAGAAGGAAAAATCATCAAACCAAATTCAGAGATTCCTTGTTGATGCTAGTAGTAGGCGTTATTGTAATTACTAGCGTAGTCGGTTATCGCTTTTATAATCAGCCCCAATTAACGGTGGGGAAGATTTCTCCCTTAACGATCAAAGCTCCCTATACAGCAAAATTTGAAGATACTAAAACTACTTTAGAAAAAAGAAAAGAAGTCCAAACGGGCATTGTTCCAATTCTAAAGCAAAATGAAGAGTTAACCAGAGAAATCGAGGGTAAGCTTGGTTTATTCGTAGAACGCATCGATGAACTGAGAAAAGCTACAGCCCCATTTCCTTTCACAAGTACTGAAGCGCTATCTTTACCTAGTCAAAGATATATTCGTTTTTGTCCCGAGGCTGAGTTCAAAGCCGTCTTGGCTTCAGTTGCTCAAAATCTAAGGTCACAAGCCTTAAAAACAGAAGGCAATGATAGTCTGCCCTTAGAAAAGAGTCCCGATTTCAATATTAGATTACAAAAAGTAGCTTCTGAGTTACTGGCATATCGGTCAAAAACCTCAAAAACTGAGTTTAATACGCAGATTGCCCAGATTACCTTAACCCGTTATCGCTACGCTCAAGCTTGGAAAAAGTTGTCACAGCGAAAAATGGCGCGCTTAGATGATAAAGAACTAATTATCCTGTTAGATTTAACTGAAAATGAATGGAAAGCTAGCAAAAACACAATTTTAGTGGCGGCAGAACGAATTTTAACCCAAGGCATTCCTTTGGGAATACCCTCAAACTTACTAGAACAAGCTGTCACAGCCCAACTTAATCCTGAAATACCCGAGATAACCGAACGCCTATCAAGCAATTTATTGCTAGGCATACTTAAACCTAATTTAGAAGAAGATAGAGATGCAACCCGTAACATAGCAGAAAAAGCGGCGATGGCGATTAACTCAGTTGTGGTTGAGGTAGAGCAAGGAGAAATAATTGTTGAAGAAGGAGCAAGAATTACCCAAGCAGATTTTGTACTTCTCGATGGATTTAAATTGAGCCAGCGAGGTGTAAATTGGTCAGGACTGAGATTATCAACGCTTTTTGTTGGTGCTATTGTTGGTTTGTTTGTCTTGATTCAGCGCCAAATCTATGGTTCTATTCGTCATCGAGACTATTTGCTATTGTGTTTACTGGGCTTGACGGCACCTCTGTTAAGCGTGTTTGATATTCCCTACACTAGCTTGCCTGCTATTGGCTTATTAGTAAGTAGTTTCTACACTCCTGCGATCGCAATTTGTGAGGTTGCTTCGGTTACGGGATTGGTTATGTTTAGCAATCATACATTAGGTTCTACTTATCTTTTAGCAGGCTTGATGGGAGGCATGATTGCCGCTATTTTTGCTGGAAGATTGCGTTCGCGAGAGATGATCGCCAGGTTAGGAATTGCAGTGGGCTTATGTCAAATAGCTGTTTATTTGATCATTAATCTAATTCTCAGTGCTAGTCCTGCGACGATTTGGTCAGCAATTTTGCCTGATGCAATTGTTTGTGGTTTATTTGGCACAGCCTGGATTATAGTGGCTATTGGCATTTCTCCCTATTTAGAACGGGTCTTTGACTTAATTACGCCGATACGTTTGGCAGAGCTATCTAACCCTAATTTGCCCTTGCTAAAAAGATTAGCAACGGAAGCTCCTGGAACTTTTCAACATACAATGTTTGTGGCATCACTTGCCGAGGCGGCTGCCAGGGAACTGAACTGCAACGTAGAGTTGGTTAGAGCAGGAACTTTGTATCATGATATTGGTAAAATGCACGATCCTCTGGGGTTTATTGAGAACCAGATGGGAGGACCAAATAAACATGACGAAATTGATGATCCCTGGGTCAGCGCAGAAATAATTAGAAAGCATGTTACTGAAGGGTTAGTCATGGCACGTAAATATGGCTTACCCAAGGCAATTCGAGACTTTATTCCCGAACATCAAGGAACCTTGCTCATTGCTTATTTTTATTTCCAGGCGAAACAGCGTGCTGAGGCGGAGGGAACTACAGTAGTAGAATCAGATTTTCGTTATATTGGACCAGTTCCTCAATCTCGCGAGGCTGCTATCATGATGTTGGCAGATGGCTGTGAAGCAGCATTGCGATCGCTGACAGATGCTACCCCTAAACAAGCACTAGCTACAGTACACAAGATCTTTAAGTCTCGCTGGCAAGACCGACAGCTAGTTGATAGTGGATTAAGTTATGATGAGCTGCCAGTTGTTGCCGACGTTTTTGTGCGGGTTTGGGAGCAATTTAATCATAAGCGTATTGCTTATCCAAAAGGGGCGTTAGATCTAGCTACCAAAAACAAATAGCTGAATTTGGCTTAAATTAAAATTAAATAGACCACTTGCATGAATAAAAGATTAATTGTTTTTCCCTTTAACCTTTGACGAAGTCAGAGGAAGCCCCGTCGTTTGCAGAGCCATTCGGCTCAGGTCGTCGTCTTCGACGACTGGCAAAGCGAAGCTTTGCGCGCGGGGTCTCTCTGACCTTTCCCCTATTGATAAGATAGTTGATTATGATTCGTGCAAAAAGTCTAATAAGTCCGTAACTTATTGTTGATTATGGGGATGTAGATATTGACTGTGAGTAAGAAATCGATTCAGGAAGCTCAATTAAATCAGGCAAATGCCAGCCTGCAACAAGCAATATCTTGGTATTCTAGCTTTCGTCGTCATGGAAACTCGCCCCCAAGCGATCGCCTGCAAACTGCGGTTAAACCAGATTTACAATCTCTTCAAAGTGCCTTAGGTAGGTTAGACCGTAAGGCAATTCGGATTAGCACTTTTGGCTTGGTAAGCTGTGGCAAATCATCTTTGATTAATGCCCTATTGGAGGAGGAAGTAGTTGCCACTGGACCACTTCATGGGGTGACGCAATCTTTAACAATTTTACGCTGGAGTCCTTTACCTGAAGATGGATTAAACGCAGAATTAATCGATACTCCTGGTTTAGATGAGGTGGCGGGGGATAGTAGAGCAACAATGGCTCGCTCGATTGCTCAAAAATCAGATTTGATTCTGTTTGTAGTGGCGGGAGATATTACGCGGACAGAGTACGAAGCTTTATGTGAATTGAGAAGTACCCAAAAGCCCTTAATTTTAGTTTTTAATAAAATTGATCTTTATCCCGATCAAGACCAGCAAAAAATCTATCAGCAATTACAAAAGCTTAATGCAGCCAATAGCGGCGGTAGCTTAGCAGATATAATTGCCCCTCATGAAATTGTGACGGTAGCAGCTAAACCGCAACCGATACAGGTAAGAACCGAATCAGCCGACGGTACTGTCTCCCATAGTTGGGAATATCCTGAACCAGAAATTGAACCTTTGAAAAAGGCTCTCAGGCAAATTTTACAACAAGAAGGAAAATCTCTATTGGCTTTGAACGCTCTAGTGCAGGCTAGAGACGCCGAACATAACATTGCTCAGAAAACGATTTCCCTGCGTCAGTCAGAAGCCGAAAAGCTGATTGGTAAGTATGCTCGTTACAAAGCGATCGCCGTTGCCTGTAACCCAATTGTCTTTTTGGATTTGTTGGGTGGTTTGGTGGCAGATTTGGCATTAATTAGGGCTTTATCCAAGTTATATGGCTTACCTATTACTACCTATGAAGCAAGCAATCTTTTACGACGAATTGTTGCTAGTTCTGGAGGTTTGTTACTAGGCGAAGTTGGTAGCAGTCTTTTTCTGGGAGTAGGCAAAAGTGGTGCTGTCCTCTCCAGCGGCTTTGATAGTTCAGGAGCAATTACCGCTTATTTGGGTACGGCATCTGTCCAGGGTGCGATCGCTGCCTATGGAACTTTGGTCATCGGTCGAGTAGCTCAGGTATATCTGGAACAGGGCTGTACTTGGGGAGAAATGGGAGCATCTACTTTGATTAAGCAAATTTTGTCCCAAGTAGAACCAAATACTATCATTTATCGTCTGAAACAAGAGTTGATGCAATACTAGTTGGTAACTTGCTTCGGGTTAACAATTGATAATTAATGATCACCGAATATCATTAAGACAAGAATCATAGATATTATAAATACGCATCAAATGTACCAGGTTAGTTTAATCCGCGCTGAGTCCTACGAACTAAAAGAATTAAAAGCACATCTTGAATATTTACTTGAACCCCTGGGGGGAATAGAAGCGATTGTCAAACCAGGCGATCGCGTATTATTAAAGCCTAATTTATTAACTGGTAGTCGTCCCACAAAGGAATGTATTACTCGCCCTGAAATTGTCTACTGTGTAGCGCAATTGGTCAAAGCAGCAGGGGGAAAGCCTTTTTTAGGTGATAGTCCTGCTTTTGGTAGTGCGAGGGGTGTTGCCAAAGCTAACGGCTATTTGCCTTTGTGTGCTGAATTGGATTTGCCAATAGTTGAATTTAAAGGGCAGCGCTATGCTACGGAAAATGAAAACTTTCAGCATTTAAGGCTATCTAAGGAGGCAATGGATGCAGATGTAGTAATTAACCTGCCTAAAGTAAAGTCTCATATCCAGTTAACCATGACCCTAGGGGTCAAAAATCTCTTTGGCTGTGTTCCAGGCAAGATGAAGGCTTGGTGGCATATGGAAGCGGGTAAAGATGCAGACCGCTTTGGAGAGATGATTGTAGAAACCGCTAAGGCGATCGCTCCTGACTTGACGATTATTGACGGTATTATTGGTCATGAGGGAAATGGTCCTAGTGGCGGAGAACCAAAGCAATTGGGCGTATTAGGGGCATCTTGTGATGTTTTTGCCCTAGATCGCGCCATGATTGATGTTTTGAATGTCGATCCGCTGACGGTACCTACTTTAGTCGCTCAGTTTAAACAGGGCTATTGTTCGGAGTTAGCAGAAATTGAATTTCCTTATTGCAAGCCTGCGGATTTACAGGTGACTGATTGGAAATTACCTGATGCCTTGATGCCAATCGACTTTGGACTACCTCGGGTTTTGCGCTCAACTTTTAAAAACTTCTATATTCGCTTTATTAAAGAACCAATGAAAACTTATGGGAGAAATTAAATAGAATATTTGTACCATAATACTGCGGATTTTATGGGTGGTCTCGTTTGTTATGGATAAAATACAATCTAGGTAACTAAGACATCCAATGGCAAATCAAGCTATGGTATCAACTTCCTCTAAACTCACTAACCTAAAAGAGTTTTTAGCATTACCAGAAACTAAACCCGCACTTGAATACATTGACGGGAAAATTATTCAAAAACCAATGCCCCAAGGAGAACATAGTGCGCTTCAAGGTGAATTGATTATTTATCTTAATGGCGCACTTAAATCTCAGCAAATTGCAAGAGCTTTGCCTGAGTTAAGATGTACTTTTGGCGGACGCTCAATTATTCCCGATGTTACTGTATTTACCTGGGACAGAATTCCCCGTCAAGACAATGGCAGAATAGCAAACAGCTTTAATATAGAACCCGATTGGACAATTGAAATTTTATCTCCTGACCAAAGCTACAGTAGAGTCACTAGAAATATCCTTCATTGTCTAGACCATGGCACCAAATTGGGGTGGTTAATTGATCCTCAAGAACAGTCTGTATTGGTTTATTTTCCCTCGCAACAACCCGCATTCTTAGAAGCAACAACAAATGTTTTACCCGTACCCGATTTTGCCGCTGCTATTGAGTTAACTTTAGGAGAATTGTTCGGTTGGTTACTGGACTAAAACTAGTAAAAATACTGTTGGGGTAAGTAATCGTAAAATAATTAAACGTAATTTCAGAAAGGCAGTGAACAAAATTTTGACATCCTTTTCTGGGGAAAACTACAGGCAAGTAACCGAATTTCCAACTTTTGTGATATCTATCTGATTCACATCCCCAAAATACCAATTAATATACCATTGAGTTTCGCAAGCAATAGTACTTGTTTCGTAATAAGACAAGGCTTTATTCTCGTCAGTTTCCCTAATTTTAAATCCCTGCCTCTCAAGCTCTTTTTTGATTTCTGCATGGGAAGTTCCTTGAGGAAACTTTTTTAGAACTCTGCGCTCAAACTCAGCATCTTGCTCACTTATTTCTGATGTTATGCCACGTATTAATGATGGACGAGTGAGGTGACAGCCTGTAAAACCTACTATAATCAACAACAAGACAAATAATACAGATTTTGTAACTTTCTTCATCAGCTCATCCTAAACCGTTTTATTTAGCACTAAGCATTTATAAGTTCCAGCAACTTATTCCATCATCGATAATTATTTAACCTGAGTTTAAGTAAGGATTTTAGCTACTATCTCAAACTCAGGACATTTATTACTTATTACTTATTACTTATTACTTATTACTTATTACTTATTACTTACGGTAAGCCGAGTGCTACTAGCCTGTTTGATACGATCAAAGCCTAAAAACTTACTAGTCCATCGAATAAAGCTATCGACATAGGTAAACAATACAGGGACAACTACCAAAGTTAATAGAGTGGAGGTAGTAAAACCACCGATAACGGCGATCGCCATAGGACTACGGACTTCGCCATCGGCACCTA
>JBCCDL010000192.1:0-8858 GCA_039030815.1 Cyanobacteria bacterium P01_A01_bin.83
GCCTTCTACTACGACTTCTTCTATAGTGTGGCAGCCATCAGGAAATGCAGCAAACATGGTTGCTCCATAATTCATAACCGCATCGTAACCTCTAATCGGATTCCTATCTAATCCTCTTGCCACAATATCAGCAGACATCAATTTTAAACCTTGCTTAATATCTTGTTGATCAAAAGCTTCATAGAACTTGAGAACGATTTCTTTCTTCTGTCCTGATAACATAATATTTTTCTGCAACCAATATCTTTATGATCACTTTAGGGTGCAGATTTATTACTTGCATTGACTTGGGTTAAGAGACTTTTTTGTGTACTCTTCGTTTCAAACGACTTAGAGATTCTGGCTCGATACCTAGATGTGATGCGAGATAATATTGTGGAATACGCTGTAGAAGTTTCGGCTCACTATTGAGAAAATCGAGATAGCGCTCTTCTGGTGAATCTCGATATAAAGAAAGCAAACGATCTCTTAACTGAAAAGCTAAATTTTCTACTATAAGTCTCAGTAATTTTTGTCCATCTGGTTCAGTTTCTATCACCTCAATTACTTGTGTATTAATAACTAGCACTTCGGAATTTTCGATTGCTTGACATGAGAAACAGGCGGGTTTTTGTTTACACAGACTTTCATAATCTCCTAATGTATGATGTTCGGGGTGAAAAAATAGTGTTAATTCTTTACCATCCTTGAGAAAAAAGGTTCTGAAACATCCTTTTTTCGTCAATCCTACGAACTTACAAATATCGCCCTCCTGAAATAGAAATTCTTCTTTAGAAACTCTCCTTAATTCAAGAAGAGGTTCAATAAGAGTTAAATCGGCTTGGCATTGTGGAAAAAGTTTGTTGACAAATATATGAAGCAATTCATACATATACTTAGTAGATTTTTTTAGTATTTCAATTAGTGTTAATATGCTTTCGATCTTCAAAATATAGACACATAAGCTAAACTTGCGCTACTTAACAATTGATTTAAACCATGTGCTAATTTTATTCTTAAAATCTGGTTCAGTTAAAAGTCCTTGGCTGGGGCTGAAGAGAAATGCCAGCCAGAAAAACCCAAAGATAACCATAACGATCGCGGCACCTGAAGGCAAGTCTAAATAATAGCTGGCGTACATCCCAGTAATGCTAGAAAATGCCCCAATAATTGAACCAAGAATCATCATTTGACTTAGCTGTTTAACTAATAAGTAAGCCGTAATTGCTGGTCCTACTAATAAAGACATAACTAGTAATACGCCAACAGTTTGCATACTCGCTACTATAGTTAAGGTGATGGCGCAAACTAAACTAAAGTAAAGTAAATTTACTGGCAAACCGCAAGCTTTTGCCCCCACAGGATCAAAGGTATAAAATTCTAGTTCTTTATAAAAAAGCTTAGTTAATAATAGGATAACTCCCGTAATTAATAAGGTGCGCCACAGATCGCCACTAGTTACACCTAAAATATCACCAAAGAGTATTTCATCTAAGCTAATTTGATTAGTTTCTAAAGTATTAATTAAAATTATTCCTAGTGCTAAAAAGCTAGTTAGAGTCAATGCCATAGCTGCGTCAACTTTAATCCGCGATCGCTTTTGAATACCCATCACTACTAAAGCACTTAATACTCCTGCGATAAATGCGCCAATAGCTAAGTTTAGTTCAAGAAAAAAAGCAATAGAAATACCTGGCAACACTGCATGGGAAATCACGCCGCTAATCATCCCCATCTGCTGTAAAATTAAATAACTACCAACTACTGCGCTGAGAATTCCTAAAGCAAGACCGATAGCGATCGCCTGGCGCATAAACTCAAATTTTAGCGGTTCAATGAGCCAGGTTAGCATTGACAGAATGATCAATAGTTAAGAGTTGCTGATATAGATTAAAGCTTCTTTTATAGACTTGATTAATATTAGCGTTGCTTAGTACTTCTTCAGTCTTTCCCGAGGCAATTAACTTTTTATTTAAGAGTAATAACTGATCGTAATTATTTAAAGTCTCACTAAGATCGTGACTAATAACCAACAACGTTTTTTGCTGGGCTTTTAGTTTCTGAAAAATATCAAAAATAATGGTTTCAGTTTGGCGGTCTACATTATTAAATGGCTCATCTAACAACAAAAAATCTGCCTCTTGAGCGATCGCTCTTGCCAGAAACACCCGCTGCTGCTGTCCTCCCGATAGCTCACTTATTTGGCGATGGCGCTCTTGCCAAACGCCAACCTGTTTTAAAGCATCATTGACGATTGTTTGCGAACGACGACTGTACTGACGTAACCATCCTGTAGAGGTGATTTGTCCCATCATGACGGCTCTTTCTACGGTCACAGGATAATTCCAATCAATTTGCGATCGCTGTGGCACATAAGCTGCTCGATTTAATTGCTTGCTCAGAGGTCTTTTTTGCCACGTTACTTTTCCTGTTGAAGGCACTAGACCCAAAATAGCCTTGACTAAGGTGCTTTTTCCCGCTCCATTTGGTCCTAATAAACCTGTTACCTGCCCTGGCTGTAGTGTAAAAGATACCTGTTCCACTGCCCAAGTATGACGATAATTGACGCTCAGGTCACAAACTTCCAGCATTAATTAATAAACATAAGAATCATTATCATTTTACCTTAGAATTAGAATCATTATCATTCTGGTTATTGATTAGAGGACTTTATTAATGAATGCTAGAGCAAGAAAACGAAATATGAATTGTATTTTTAATCTAGCTACGATCAGCATCATCGCTAGCCTTGTAAGTAGCTGTGCTAGAAACCACAATCTTTCTGCTCAACAACAGTCGCAGCCCAAAGTAGTAGCATCCCACAGTGTCATTTGTGACCTAGTTGAAACTATTGCTCAAGATACTGTTGATTTGACCTGTTTGCTTGATGATAATCAAGATCCTCATACTTATCGCCCAAATCCTTCTGACCGCAAAGCTTTAACGGCAGCACAGTTAATTCTCTATGGAGGATATCAACTAGAGCCACAGTTAATTAAGCTAATTGAAGCGACCAATAGTGATACTTCTCAATCAAAAATTCCTCTGTTTGAACAAGTTGTAACCCAACCGATCATGACAGAACATGATCATGGAGACCATGAAGACCATGAAGACCATGGAGACCATGAAGACCATGAAGACCATGAAGATCATGAAGATCATGAAGATCATGAAGACCATGATCAGACCGAATTAAACGCTGATCCTCATGTGTGGCATGATGCAAAACATGTATTAGCTGTGGTAAAACAGCTTCAGTCTTTATTTATCGAGTTAAATCCTGATCAGAGGGAATTTTATTTAACAAATAGTGCAACCTTAAGCCAAAACTTGAGCCAACTTGATGCCTGGATTAACCAGATGATTGAGACTATTCCCCCAGGACAGAGAGTTCTAGTTACAGGTCATAATTCCCTCAACTATTATGCAGAGGCATATCAGCTAGAGGAATATCAAACTTTGCAAGGTTTTAGTTCTGACTCTTCTCCCACCGCAGCTCAAGTTGGAGATTTAGCAACTAAAATTAAACAAACAAATGTCCCAACTATTTTTGCCGAATCTACCGCAAGCGATCGCGTAATTAATAATGTTGCTCGTGCAGCTAAGGTGGAGTTATCGCCCATAAAGCTATACGTCGATGGTTTGGGGGAAGCAGAAACTTACACAGAGATGATGTCCCATAATACCTGTGCCATTGTTAATGGTTTGGGGGGAGAATGCCAAGGCTTCAATTAAGCATATTAGTTGGCAGGTTGAGCTAATAGAGGATCTAACTCGTTTTTGGCATCCAGTTCATAAAGATCGTCACATCCTCCCAGATGGCGCTCATTGACAAAAATCTGCGGAACAGTTCTTTTGCCATTAGCTCTAGTCGCCATATTGTCACGGGCGATATCATTGCCATCAATTTTGTATTCAGTAAAATTTACTCCTTTCCACCATAAAAGAAGTTTGGCGCGAATACAGAAAGGACAGGTAGCCCAAGTATAAATTTCTACCTTAGCTTTAATTCTTTCTGGGTGTCGGTTAAGAATGGGATTGAGAAAATCAAGCATAATTACTTAGTATGGCTTAGGTAAATATTCTGTTTAATGCTTAGATGATAAAACAATTGAGCAATATGAAGCAGTCAAACTCGCGCGTACATACAGGACAGGGCGAATGACCAGATTAGATTGCGCCGTTTAACGACGAGGCTGACATCACGACTTCGTGAATTACCATTAAATTGCCATGCAAATTCAATTGAATAGTTATAGCAGTACGTCTTTTGGGTGACTCATATAGTAGGGACTCCACTAACGACTAACAACTAACAACCATTGGTGACAAGTTAAGGGTCTACGTTTAGGGTCAACTAGTTTTTAAGTAGCGAGTAGCCAGTAGCCAGTAGCGAGTTTCAAGCTAATATTAATGCGATCAAAGCCTAAACCCCTCTTGATTTTCGCTCTATATATAGTGTCATTAATTAGTTTAAAACACCTACTATGGTAGTTGACTAATTCGTTTTTTGATTAACTTGTCACGATGGGAGCATCCCATTTTGTCAGAAACACACTGTATTTAATGACGTAACCCTGATTCTACTGTACATCGCGAAAAATATATTTGCCGAAACGGGATGCTCCCTGTCACGATTGACTAACAACTAACGACTAACAACTAACAATACTAGTTTTTGGTACGTACTGCTTCAGGTCAGATTCTAAGTAGAAACAACTAGATTATTCTTATTTAGAATACATTCAGCGATTTTGCTGATTTACACTACTTTAAAATAAAAGTTATTTTATAGATTAGTTTGTGATTGAGATCTATTGAAGACTCTAATTTGTTTTGCTATTAAAGCTAGTATTTTTTGTTATCTGTTTAACTATGAATACCTCAAAAAATATTTAAAAAATTTAATTATTGTCATTAACTTTGATGTTACTAGTCTCTGATAATTAGACATATATTAGATAAGCTAACTTTCGATTGTAGCCAAAGGCTGAGGAAACAGTTTTGAAATTATTTGCTCAAGATAAAGCAAAAGAAATACTATCTATATATGGATATATTGCTGCTGGTGGAGTAGGCAGTCTATTAGTACTGTTTTTGATTCAGCGAAGCTTGCCTCTTAATAAACAAACAGCTACCAAATATTACCAAAATATTGAAATTAGCCTTCAAGAAGTATTTGAACTAAAAGAATACTTGCTGATTAACCAGAATTTAGCCAAATCATCAACTGAAAATATAGCTATGCAGCTAGAGGTTGTGGAGCAGGCAATTAATAGTTTAAAAGATATACCTAGCTTTTATGAAAAACAACAGCAAGATACTTTGCAAGAAGAAGTAAATAATAAACTGGAGCTATTGTCTGCACAGTCTAAGATTGTTAATCAATTACAATCAGCTCAGTCAGAATTTAAGGAATCTTGTGCAAGAATACCTGAGTTAAAAGACGAGATGATCAATAATCCTAATGTTTTAGGCAACAATATTAGGGTTAGTAGCGATTTATTTATTTTACTCCAGGACTTATTAAATATTTCTATTCTCTACTGTCAAAATACAGATCAAGAATTAGGAGCTGATATACAGAAAAAGATTGGAGAAATCAGTTTTCTATTAGAGCAGGAACAGTTTGTTAATAATAAATTTGTTATCTCAGAATTTATTAATTATAGTAGTAATATAACTGAGCAAAATAAAACAATTAGCTTGCTTGAAGCACAATTAAATTTTGATATTTTAGTAAAAGAACTACAAAAAACTGAATCTGAATATCTAAGCTATTATCAAAATAGGCTACAGGAAATAAATAATTATCGGCTGTATAGCTTATTATTTTGCCTGTTAATTACTATATTTATTTCCTATAAAGTAATTGGTAACTTGTCAAGAACTAATCGTAATATCGTCAAGATTTTAGAAGGTTTTACTAAGGAATTAGAAACTAAAGTTGAAGAACGAACGGCACAATTAGAAGCAAGTATTCAAAACACGGAAGCGGCACTGGCACAAGCTCAAAATGCCAATCAAGCTAAAAGTAGATTTTTGGCAAATATGAGTCATGAGTTACGGACTCCCCTCAACGCTATTTTGGGTTTTACCCAATTAATGACTCGCGATGCGTCCATTGGCTATGAGCAACAAGAAAATCTGAAGATTATTAATCGTAGTGGAGAACATTTACTGAGATTGATCAACGACATTCTCGAAATGTCCAAAATAGAAGTAGGTCAAATAACGCTCAACGAAAGCAGGTTTGATTTGCATTTGATGCTTAAAAATATTGAAGAAATGTTGCGCTTAAAAGCGAACGCTAAAAACTTAAAGCTATTGTTTGACATATCCTCAAACGTTCCTCAACTGATTTACACAGATGAAGGAAAACTGCGTCAAATAATTATAAATTTACTAGGAAATGCCCTTAAATTTACTGAAAAAGGTTCAATTACTTTAAAAGTGCGCTGGGAGGAGAATGAACAGTTAGCTCAAGACAAAATCGATTTTCTATTTTCTGATACCGATTCCTTATTTTTCTCGGTTGAGGATACAGGTCCTGGTATTGAACCCGAGGAAATGGAGCAGTTATTTACCCCCTTTGAGCAGACTAAAATCGGTCGGGTCTCTAATGAAGGAACAGGGTTAGGTTTATCAATTTGCCACAAATTTGTGGAGTTAATGGGTGGGGAATTAAAGGCAACCAGTACTGTGGGAGAAGGAAGCTGTTTCTTTTTTAACATCCTGCTGCGGGAGGAAGCGGAATTGATAGTCGAACCCGTACCTCAAGTTGATCCAGAATCAAGAAAAATTATGGGTTTGGCTCCTGGACAGCGTCAATACCGCATTTTGGCTGTAGATGATGTGGCTGCGAGTCGATTGTTACTTACCAAACTACTTACAGCAATTGGCTTTTTAGTTGAAGAAGCGGGCAATGGTCAAGAAGCGATCAACCTCTGGCAACAATGGCATCCCGATTTGATTCTAATGGACATGAGAATGCCTGTGCTGGACGGTTATGAAGCAACCAAACAAATTAAAGCCCAAACCAAGGGCAAAGAAACAATTATCATTGCTCTAACTGCTAGTGCTTTTGAAGAGGAAAGGGTTGTAATCTTATCGGCTGGATGTGATGACTTTATGCGCAAGCCGTTTAAAGAAGCCGAACTATTAACCAAAATTGGTCAACATTTGGCACTCAAGTATCTTTATGAAGAAGAAGATGATGATATAGCAGAAGCAATACTGCTAGAAGAGTTAACCAGTGAAAGTTTAACAGTGATGCCGCAGCAGTGGCGATCGCAATTATATGAAGCAGCAGCTCAGGTGGATAATCAGGAAATCTTTAAATTGTTAGCGGAAATTCCTGATGAGTATGAATCCCTAGCCAAAGGACTGGAAAACTTAGCCGAACAATTTCGTTGTGACAAAATAATCGACCTAGCTCAATCATCTCGTCAATGAAAGTAATTCCCTCACAAACAGTAAAAGCCAAAATTCTGGTGGTAGATGATAAGCCTGAAAATCTTCATCTACTGGCTGATGCGTTGGGTAAGCAAGGATATGAAGTCAAAGGAGTGGTTAATGGCAAGATGGCTTTGATGGTAGCCAATTCCGTAATTCCCGATTTGATTCTATTAGATGTGGTGATGCCAGATCTAAACGGTTATCAGGTTTGTGAGCAGCTTAAGGCTAATCAAGCAACTCAAAATATTCCCATCATCTTTTTGAGCGCCAGTAATAATTCCGTAGATCGGGTCAAAGCCTTGAGTGCGGGGGGAGTTGACTACATCAATAAGCCATTTCAGCTTGATGAAGTACTATTGCGAATTAGAAACCAATTACAACTTCAGGCTGCTCAAAAAAAGATTCTCAAATTTAACACTGAATTAGAACAGCGAATTCAAGAACGAACCGCTCAATTAGAAGCGGCAAATCAAGAATTAACCTATGAAGTAAAAGAACGTAGTGAAGTTACCAAGCTGCTTCGAGAAAGTGAATCAAAGCTAGAAAGTATTCTCAATTCTCTTGAAGAAGTCGTTTGGTCAGCTGATGTGGAAACTAATCAGCTCTTGTTTCTCAATCGGTCTGCTCAAGAAGTATATGGTCGCCCAGTTAACGAGTTGCTTGATAATCCCAACCTACGTTTAGATTCGATTCATCCCGATGATCGCGAGCGGGTTATTTCTTCTTTAATTAATTCCGAAGTAAAGAATAATGACTTGGAATATAGAATTATTCAGCCTAGTGGTGAAATACGTTGGGTTTGGGAAAGGAGTCGTTTAATCTATGGTGACAGTGGTGTTGCTAATCGTCGAGATGGAATTATTAGCGATGTTACGGAGCGTAAGCAGATTGAAGCAGAACTAAGTTACAAAGCCAAGCATGATTCCTTGACCAATTTACCAAACAGAGCCGCTTTTATGGAGCGTTTAAAACAAGCTCTAGAGTCTAGCTATCGCCAGCCAGAGTATTTGTTTGCGGTGCTGTTTATCGACCTTGATCGATTTAAAATTGTCAATGATAGTCTCGGTCATCAAGTTGGCGACGAATTACTGATCGCTGTGGCACAAATTTTAACCAACTGCTGTCGAACACAAGATTTTGTAGCGCGATTGGGAGGAGATGAATTTACGATTTTGCTAGATCGGATTGACGCTATTGATGTTGCTGTTGCGATTTGCGGCAGCATAGCCGAAGGCATCGCTCAAAGTATCAATGAGCAGTTGACTAAACCTTTTTGTATTCAGGGTCATAATGTTTTTACCAGCGCTAGTATCGGCATTGTCAAGGCAGATCGTAAATATCAAGACATTGCTGAGATTTTACGGGATGCGGATCTAGCAATGTATAGAGCTAAATCTTTGGGTAAAGCTAGACATGAA
>JBCCDL010000193.1:0-8848 GCA_039030815.1 Cyanobacteria bacterium P01_A01_bin.83
AGCGGCATTGGTACTACTCAAAAAATTAAGCTTACAAAATATAATTGCTAGCAGTTTTTGGCTCCGCTTAGCATTGGCGATCGCGGTAGATAATTGCTGATTAAATAAATTTCTTTTAAATACCTGAGTTGATGCTTGATCGAGAATTGCTGTGGATTGAGAAATAGCCGAATTAGAGATCACAAAACAGATTTTCTCTTCCGTTCCTGAGCCAATTAAACTCGCGTTAAGCTTGCTTTTGACTACGTTTTTGTTTTTTGTCAGCCAAAAATATTCTCCATTAAAGTCTTTTTGATCGGCAATTATTTGCCGCAGAATTACCGCTAGTTTTTCCGATTCCGCCACCAGCTCATAGATATTCATCTGCAATAGTTCTTCATGAGAATATCCCAGTAGTTCGCTGCAAAAAGAGTTAGCATTGACAATTTGCTTGGTTGCAGACTCAACAATCAGAACTCCTTCAGAAATTTGCTGGACAAATTGTTTAAATAGAGATTTGGTTTGCTTCAGCTCGCTTTCAAGATCTTTCTGCTTACTGATATCAATAATGTAATTTCTGATTACTCTTTTTTCAGGTAAATAATGTGCTGTTTGCCAAAAAGTCTGATGATTAATTCCGACTTCTCGGGTGATTATATTTTCGTGACCCTGATGATATTGATTGATTAGATTATCCAGTAAAGGATGATTTAATTTTTGATGATAAATGTCTTTAAAATTGACAATAGCTGCTGAATTTATATAGGTAATATTGCCATATAAATCTATTTCTACAATTGGATGAGGACTTAGTTCAGCTAGAGAATTTGCTTGAGAAGGCTCTCCTAGTTGACTACTTCTGTAGCTATGCTTTTGTTCTAGAGCAGCAATAGTTTCTTTATTTACAAATTTACCGTGACTATCTACATTAATATTATCAGAATCTAAGTTATTTAAATTCGTACTTGATGTCTGTGGCTGCGGGGTTAAAGGCTCAGTAGAAGTTGTATATTTTACCGAAGCGTCTCCACTAAAATAAACAATATCTCCAGACTGTAATTCATGAACTAGGCTTTTTTTACCATTAATATAAATTCCATTTCTACTTCTATTTCCTTGGAGATCTCCATCTAATATCCAGTAGGAACATTTGTTGGTTTTGACATCAGTTCTCCTCAGAAGAGTAGCATGATTACGAGAAGTCTTTTGACAAGAAAGAACAATATCATTACTAGAATGACGACCAATAGAATAAGTAGCTGCATCCAGTTGAATTTCTCTTACAAAAGAAGGATCTTCAATTGTCAATACATGATATTGTTGAGCTAAACTTTCCATTGTCTGATTTTGAATGTAATTTGTATCCATATTGTTCTGGTCATCAAATTAGATTAGTATTCAAGAAATACTATGAAGTATTACTATTTTGATAGCTTGGATCAAAAATAAAAAAATATTATTGCGGCACCATCGACTAACATAATTATTAACTCTCAGACTGCATAATGTTAAACTTTTATTCTTTAATCAACTGTGCCATTTGTTTCTTTTGTTATTTTTATTGTTCCCTAAAGCCGTTATAAAGTATCAGTAGCATTTAAGTTATTCTCTATATGTTCACACCAAATTAAAGATTTAAAATCAAAAAGCCGTAATTTCACGGTTAGCTAATTTTAGCCCTCAGACCTAGGCTAGGATAGATGAATAGGAAATTAATTCATGTTGGCAAGGGTTTGGAGTGCAGCGATCTCTGGTATTGATGCAATTAAGGTAGGTGTGGAGATCGATGTCTCTGGTGGGTTGCCCAAAATCATTGTCGTGGGATTACCAGATGTGGCAATTCAAGAATCTAGAGAAAGAGTCAAAACCGCTATCAAAAATTCTGACTTTACTTTTCCCGTACGCAAAGTTGTCATCAATTTAACTCCTGCTGATTTACGCAAAGAAGGACCCTGTTTTGATCTTCCCATCAGCGTTGGCATTCTAGCGGCATCTAAACAGGTAGATCCCCAATTACTAGGAGATTATTTGTTTTATGGCGAGGTTTCTTTAGATGGCTCCTTAAGACCAGTATCTGGAGTGCTACCTATTGCTGCTGCCGCATCTGCAATGGATATTGCGGGACTAATTCTTCCTGCTGATAATGCTCAAGAAGCAGCAGTGGTCAAGGATATTGATGTCTATGGATTTCCTAGTTTAGGAGATGTAGCCAATTTTCTCAATCAACCAGACAAATACCAGCCTGTGGTTGCTCAACAGTCTTTATCTTCATCGCAATCTTGTGAGGGGATGCCAGATTTAAAAGATGTTAAAGGACAGCTACAGGCAAGACGTGCTTTAGAAATTGCGGCTGCGGGGGGACACAACTTAATTTTTGTAGGACCTCCTGGAAGTGGCAAAACGATGCTAGCACAGCGTCTTCCAGGAATTCTTCCCAGTCTATCTTTTGCTGAAGCCTTGGAAGTCTCTCAAATTCATTCTGTTGCTGGTTTACTCAAGGAGAGAGGTCAGTTAATTACTCAAAGACCCTTCCGCAGCCCTCATCACTCAGCCTCTGGCCCATCTCTAGTAGGTGGTGGAACTTATCCCCGTCCTGGGGAAATCTCTTTGGCACATAAAGGTATTCTATTTCTTGATGAGCTGACAGAGTTTAAACGTAACGTTTTAGAGTATTTGCGTCAGCCCCTAGAAGATGGGCGAGTAACAATCTCTCGTACCCGCCAATCTGTAGTTTTTCCCGCTCAATTTACACTAGTTGCTAGCACTAATCCTTGTCCTTGTGGCTATTTCGGTGATCCGATCCAAAACTGTACCTGTTCTACTCGGCAACGAGAAAATTATTGGGCAAAATTATCAGGCCCTCTTATGGATCGTATCGATCTTCAGGTAGCGGTCAACCGTTTGAAACCAGAAGAAATGACAAGACAGACTTTAGGAGAAGAGACTAGGACAGTTAGAGCAAGAGTTTTTGCCGCACGCCAACTAGCCCAAAGCAGATTCAATAATCACTCGGAAATTAGCTGCAATGCCGAAATGCGATCGCACCACCTGAGGGAGTTTTGTAATTTAGATAATGCTAGCCGTAATCTTCTAGAAGGCGCCATCCGTAAACTTGGCTTATCTGCTAGGGCGATGGATCGGGTCTTAAAAGTATCTCGTACTATTGCTGATCTAGCAGGCGATCGCACTTTGCAAAGTAATCATTTGGCAGAGGCAATTCAGTATCGCACTATTGATCGGATGCAGTAAAAATTTTTGGGAGATGACTTGGCAAAATTAAAGCATTCAAAATTCATTTTGTTCAATGTAACGTAAAGCTAGATATATTAATCCCATAAATATAATTAAGCCCAGCAGGATTAAACCAATCATGATATTGCCTGCTTTAAAGCTAAGAACAATGGCACATGAGATTGGAGCTAAAATAACAAAGGACACTGCACTAAGCTTAGAGCGAGTCCATTTAATGTCCTTCCAGTTGGTGCTAATCCCGCCTTTCCCTCCCATCTCTGGTAACTTTCCAGAGTAAGATTTCTTGTCTCCACCTCTGACTAATCTTTTAGGTAAATTATGCTTTTTTCCTTCCATTGGTAGTTATTATTTGATTATGAAAAATTTATTAAGAGCTGGAATTGAGTCTCTCTAGTTATAATTGCAATTCGTAACCTGCCAAATTCTGCACCAAGATTAACCATTGTCAAAGAAAAACGCCACTATCTGAGGGGTGTTGGTTAGCAATACTTATAATATCTTGGAGAAAATTAGCTTATCTTTACTAACTGTTAGGCAAAAGATATGGAGGTCGTATTCTTCGTGCCAAGTCTTTTATCGTTATAAAACTAGAAAGGCTTAAGCAAACAAGTTTGAGAACTAGCTACGGCAGACCTTCAGATAGTTATAATTTACACCTGAAAATAATTTATAACTAGTATTTTGAGTGTATTGATAACATATGGTTGATAAATGAAAATAGATGCGATCGCTCTGGCAAAAAAGATTCAAACTCAACTGAATATATATCAGCAACAGCAGCAGTTTTCTCAGATTGCTAAATTAATAACATTTGCTTTACAGGTATTACCTACTGAGTATAATCTGCAAATATTTGGCGATATTCCTGCATTATTTCGGCAAGTTGAAATCAAAGATCCGCTTCAGCCACAAAATTTGTTTGTTGGGGAACCTGTAATTTATAAAATTTATTATCCTAATCAACAACAGCTTTACGGCATTCCCTATTTTTATGTTTTTTGCTATCTCAAGGATAAATCTAATCAGCTTGATGTTTATTTTCAAAGTGCTCATCCTAAATATCAGAACTTAACTCAAAAAGATTATGTTTTAGATTCTAAAAAAGTTAAATTTGAAGGAGCTATATCTGCTTTTAAGACACCAGATATTTCAGTCATTAGCATCAGCGATCCTGGACAGTTTGTTCCAGGTTTAACTTCAAGTTTTTATACTGGTTCCCCCAAGATAAACTTTAGCAAAATAATAGCTAGCTTTCTCGATAGCTTTTGTATGCTGTCAAATATTAATCACAAAAATACTCTGCTATTTGGTTCCTCAGCAGGTACTTTAGGAGCATTACTTAGTAGCACTTATCTTCAGCATAAAGCTAATGTATTGGCAGTAAATAGTCAGGTTTTTTTGCAATATAGAAAAAAATTGATGCAATCTTTATTTGGAATCGATCAACCGCAAAGCTTATTGGAAAAATTCGGCAACCAAATTTCTTGTACCTATAGATTTAAACAAGACTTAAATAGTATTCCTAATCTTTATCTGTTAGCTAATATTAATGATAATTTACATCAAAGAAACTTTGATTTTTATCATTTATACTTATCAAAATTTACTGCTCAAGGAGCTAATAATCAATCTGTTTTTGATAGTTATTATGGCATCGAAGGTCATGGTCGTCCAGAACCCAATTCTTTAAAACGTAAAATTAAAATAGCAAGAGAAGTTTTAACTATGAAAGCAACAATTGATTGAATATAAATAAAGGGCTTCGCCCTAGCTATTAGCCGTTAGCTTTTAGATACCCGCTTAATCTTTTTGGAGGGGGTCTTAGACCTAATAGCTTAGAGCCTAAAGCTTAGAGCTTTTTGATCAAAAAATAATGCCGCCTCATTCTACAAACTACACTAAGATTTAGCGTAACTAGTAGCAATAAAGCGACATTGAATTTAGCCTAATCAATAAATCGTGGTTAATACCGCCATTTATTATTGAAATTTGTCTTAATATGCAAGACCCATACTGCGAGTAGTTTCCGCCCCTAAATAGACACGGATACTCAAAAAGTCGGTAGGACAAGCCGTTTCACAACGTTTGCATCCTACACAGTCTTCAGTACGAGGAGATGCGGCAATTTGACCAGCTTTACAGCCATCCCAAGGTACCATCTCTAAAACGTCGGTGGGACAAGCCCTTACACACTGGGTACACCCAATGCAAGTATCATAAATTTTGACGCTATGGGACATTTTATATATAGCTCCAACTGCGAAAGTTATTTTGATTTTATTCTAGATAGAATTAAAGGTTAGTTTACCCCATGGTCTTATTCTCACTTGACCTTGGACGAGATAACTTTAAATTCTGTTACAAGACTCACGGATTATCAAAGGATTCGGTAAATAAATGTAATATTTCTTAAGCTAATGGAAATCTATTTACTTGATTTGATGGAGAAAGTTCGCTAAATAATTAAGTAAAGGGACAGTTGTATATAGAGTATGGTCAATTCTAATTTTAATCGACAAAAATCAACCACTTTACCGCCTCAGGTCAGGCTGATCAACTCTCACTATGGGGTGATGAAACTACATCCATCTGCCTCTAATATTGCGATTCGCCGCGCTTATCGTCAACTTAGTAAACAATATCATCCTGACACTACTGTCTTGCCCTCAAGTGTGGCTACAGCAAAATTTCAAAGACTCAACGAAGCTTATGCCGTGTTGAGTAGCCCTGAGGCGCGATCGCTCTACGATCTCAAGATTGGCTATTCTCGACTCAACGTAATTCAGGCACCAAGCTGGTCTGAACCTGATTTTAACCAACATTCACGAACGGCTTATTTAGACCCGACAGATCGTCCCCTTTCTTCGGGAGAAATTTTTGTTTTGGTACTTTTGGGACTGACCTTTGTTGGCTGCCTGCTTTTGGTAATAGTAGTGGCTTATTTTCGAGGTTGAGATAGTAGTGCTGCTTCCCTTAAGTACGAAGTAGGAAGAGCGATCGCTCTTTAGCTGAAAACTGTATTGTTACATAACTTTTAAGTGTCTTTGAATATATTTTTCTGATAAGTATCCTGAGTATTATTCTGCCAACTTTGCCAACGACGAGCAATTAATGTCGGAATATGCAAAATGAGATGCTTGATTACTACTGGGTTAGCGATGATTCCCTTTAAACAGACCAGCATTTTCCCCTGCTTGAGTGGCTCAATTACTAAATAATAATTAAGCCAAATACTAGTTTCTCGCATCTTGAGCTTTAAAGCTGACTCTAACTGAGGATTTTGCTCAATGTAATCTGTATTCGTCAAGAATCGTTCGATTGCTTCGCATTCCTCGTGTAATCTTCCTATTTTATCGCTTGAAACTAAGGAGCCTGGACGCGCTCGATAAAAGTAATATGGCTCAGGAACTAAGAAAAATTTGGCACCATGTAAAAAGCACTGCATATCAAACCAAAAATCTTGAGATACTTTGATTTTCTCGTACTTAATCTGATTTTTGACCAAAAATTCTCTGTTGAATAGTGGTTTAGTAAAGCCCAATCTCAAACCTGGTTTGCCCTCAATATCTGTCAGCACAAATTCAGCAGCTTCAAATTCCTGAATTGAGCTAACTTTAGTGCCACTTTCTCTGATTATGGTACTCCAAGGAGTGCTAACACCATCTTCAACCAGATAGGAATCATCAGCAATAAAGTCAACCTTTTTTTGTTCGGCTACATTGACTAATACTTCTAGTCGTTGAGGAGCATACCAATCATCGGAATCTAAGACGGCAATCCATTTCCCTTGGGCAGCTTCAATTGCTCTATTTCTTGCTCCTCCCGCCCCCAGATTAACCTCATTGCACAACAGCCTGAGGCGAGAATCATCAAAGCTTTGCACTACTTCCACTGTGTTATCAGTAGAACAATCATCAACTACAATAACTTCGATGTTGGCTAAGGTTTGAGCTAAAGCAGATTCAATTGCTTTAGCAATATATTGTCCAGTGTTGTATGCGGGGATAATAACAGATACTTCTATACTCATTTACTCTATTACAGATAGTTAAAAATTCTCTTTAGTTAGTATTTGAATGATGTTACGCACTACATGCAGCATACTTACGCCTTTGTTAATTTATGAAAATCGTTCAAGAGAAACTGTGACTAGGTAGATCTAAAGATCCCTAATCCCTAATCCCTAATTCCTAATTCCTATTGCCGATAGTTTTCGCTTTCGGTGCGTAACATCAGTTATTTAAGATAAAGACAAGGACTTTTGGAGCAAAGACTGCCCATCAAAATAATCAGGAATTTCAGCTCCCATCAGGTCTAGGATAGTAGCGCCAACATCAACGGCTCTTCCTACCATCAAGTCAGTTTGGCTATTAATTCTGGGTCCTTTAGCCATTAAAAATCCATGTTCACGATGACCACCTGGGCGATTGTAGGTAATGGGTCCAATACGCCCAATATCTGGACTATCAACTAAATCAGTAGTGATGGTGTGCCACAGTACCACTAAATCAGGATCTGGTAGTTTAGGGTCTGAATCTAAAGGAGATTTGCGAGTACGAACTACTTTTTTGACTAGCAATTCTCCACTTCTGCCATCACGAAGACGATAAAGAACATCGGTGATCTGATCGCATAAAGCATCATATTCTTGAGGCGTAACTATGCCATGGCGATCGCGACCTTGTAGATTGATTCTAATGTGTCCATCGGCGTAGGCTGGTAGAGCAAATGCTTTCATGTTCGACCACAAGGGACTGTACCAAACAGCAGGCATCCATCCTAGTTCTACATTATCCCTGAGTAAGGGGTAGGGTGAGAGTAAGCCATTTTTGGAGCCATGTAAAAAGCGTTTATGAGTCCAGGTTTCCCAGAATTTTTTGATTGGGTTGGCTTCATACACTTGTCGCCAAACTTCGGCTGACCAACCACCGCGAATATTTTTGGTAATGATTGGTGGTGCAGGCTGATTAACATCTCCCTGTCCTAAAGCTACTTTACCTGGATAGTTGATGCGATACATTACTTCTGGCAACAACATCATACTTAATAGATCTGTATGATTTGCTCCCATCCCGTGAACTGCAAATAGCAAAACATGTGCGTTTTGGGGGGCAGCAGCCATGATTTCACCAATCGCCTGGTCAACCTGCTGAAAACCCTGCAACATCGGATCGCCTAGGCTGTCTTGTTTGTTGGTGTATTTATATAAAGGATGTTCTGGCTGGCTCAAGTTATAAAGATCGTGACCCAAAGTATGAGTTTCACCAAAACCAGTTAAGAATAGATCCCAGGATTCGTCTTGAAGTAGCTCACAACAAATCTTAGCCCTGGTTGCCACACTTTTCTCAACGGACTCAGTAACCCACTGAAAATAGTTCTGATCCCACCAAATGCCATTATCCTTACGATATACAGGATTTTTTCCGTAGCGTTCGATTATTTGGGGTAGTAAATTTGCTGGTTGAGATTCACTAGGGTAAAAAGGATGATGACCACCCCAGCCAGTAATTTGAACTCCCTCAACTCCAGGACAGACTCTAGTTACAGGTACGTCAAAAGTCGCAACTCGATAATCACTTCCTAGAGCATAGAAAGGCTTGTATTCTTGATAATCGTA
>JBCCDL010000194.1:0-8737 GCA_039030815.1 Cyanobacteria bacterium P01_A01_bin.83
CAAGATGGCAAATGGCAGCATCAAAATGTGGCACTGCTAGACTTTGAAGATGGCACCGATAGCTGTGATAATGGCACTCCAGAAATCAGAACCCAGGTTGTCGGCACTATCCCTGAAGGTGATTACGAAAGTCTTCAATTTACCTTAGGAGTACCACCTCAATTAAACCATGATGATGCAGCGATCGCACCATCTCCGTTGAATTTAACTTCCATGTGGTGGAATTGGCAGGGGGGTTATAAGTTTTTACGCTTAGATTTAGAAACAGAACAGGCGATCGCCAATTCTAATGTTACCCATAGTCAGACCACTCACTCTCAGCCTGGTGAAAGTAACGTACAAATTAATCAACAGACTGTGACGAGTCAGGGTAATCAGACAACGACGCAAACTAGTCAACAAACTAGCATTTTTAAAAATGGTCAGGGTACCCATCAGCAAAGTAGCAGTACTCATACTACTCAGCATGGAGATAGCAATGCTAGTAACAACGCTTATCTAATTCACTTGGGTAGTACTGGATGTTCTGATTCAGCTCAAAGTAGCTTATTTGACTGTGCTAATCCTAATCGCGTCACTGTCACTTTATCGGACTTCGATGCTGACAAAAATGTCGTAGTTGCAGATTTAGCGGAATTATTGGCGCAAAGCGACCTTAGTACCAATCAAGCTAATACTCCCAATGGCTGTATGTCATCTCCTGATGATGGTGATTGTCTGCCGATTTTAGAAAGTTTGAGCCTGTCTTCTGGTACTAATGGCGAGCAAAACTTGTTCTTTGTGGAATAGATGAGATAGCTGTGTATTAGTTATGAGTTACTGCAAGAACGATAATTTGCGCCTTAAAACTACTCTTATCCTTATTGCTATAATTATTGATATCAGAATTTACATCATTTTTGATATCAATGCGTACCACCATCACTATCCCAGATGCTTTAGTGGCTGAAGCTGATGCTTTAATTGGTAGGAGTGGAATTACCACCCGTAATCAGCTAATAGTTGAAGCAATAAGAAATTGGGTTGAACAACAAAAAGAAGCTCAAATTGACGCAGAATTTGCAACGATGGCACAGGATAAGGATTACATAGCTGAGACATTAGCCATCGAGTCAGAGTTTGCCCAAAGTGATTGTGAAGTTGCCACGCTAAACGATGATTAGGGGAGATATCTATCAGGCAAATCTAGATCCGACTGAAGGCTCTGAGCAAGCAGGCAAAAGACCTGTAGCAATAGTTAGCCGCAATGGAATTAATCGTAGTAGTCCTATATTAGTTGTTGTACCTCTGACTAAATTTGCGACTAACAAGAAAATTTATCCTAGTCATCATCTAGTAAAAGCAACCAACTCCAACGGTTTAGCTTTAGATAGTATCGCCAAGTGTGAACAAATTCGGGCGATTGCTAAATCTCACTTGTTGAATAAATTAGGTAGTTTAGATACCCAGGATTTGTTAAAAATTGATGCTGCTCTAAAAATAGTTTTATCTTTAAAGTAAATGAGCAACCGTATTATTAATTTATTTATTGCTTTTTTCCTATCTATTTGTCTCTCAATTGGCTTGAGTAAAGCTATGGCAATGGACGGACATTTAGCCATAGCACCAGAATATAACTGGAATTTACCAGAGTGGACACCCAAACCTGTTGTTCCCGATGATAATCCGATGACGGCTGCTAAGGTTGAATTGGGTAGGCATTTATTTTATGAACCGCGCTTATCAATCACGGGAGAGTATTCCTGTGCAACTTGTCACAAACAGTCTTTAGCCTTTACAGATGGTAAACAAGTAGCGGTTGGCTCAACCAATGAAATGCATTCTCGTAACTCTATGAGTTTGGCTAATGTAGCATACAGTCCCGTATTAACCTGGGCAAATCCCTTAATGACGAGTCTGGAAAATCAGGCACTAATTCCTATTTTTGGCGAGCATCCTATTGAAATGGGGATGGTAGGTCAAGAACAGCAGATGCTCCAATGGCTGCAAAACAATGATAAGTATCGCCAACTGTTTGCTAATGCTTTTGAGTCAGAAGAACCAGTAAATGTTAATAATTTAACAAAAGCGATCGCAACTTTTCAAAGAAGTTTAGTTTCTTTTAATTCTCCTTACGACCGCTATCGCTATCAAGGGGAAGCTAACGCTATATCTGATGCAGCAAAACGTGGTGAAAAACTGTTTAATAGCGAACGGATGGAGTGTTTTCACTGTCATAGCGGCATTAACTTTAGTGATTCAGTTAAACATGAAAATCTCGCTTTCACTGAAACGGCATTTCACAACACGGGTTTATATAACATTGACGGCGAAGGCAGCTATCCACCCCAAAATATTGGGATTAAAGAGATTACTCAAAAAGCCGAAGATATGGGACGTTTTAAGGCTCCCAGCCTACGGAACATTGCCCTAACTGCTCCTTATATGCATGATGGTAGTATTAATACACTGCGAGATGCGATCGCACATTATCAAGCAGGAGGCAGAACAATCACTGAGGGAGAGTATGCAGGTGTAGGTAGTGCAAATCCTTACAAGAGCGGTTTTATTAAGGGTTTTGAAATCACAGAATCAGAAATAGATGATTTAGTAGCATTTTTGCAAAGTTTAACGGATCAGGAGTTTATTACTAACCCTGCCTATAGCAATCCTAATGCAGCATCTGAGATTATAAGTCCACAGTAATCTAATAAGTTGTAGCAAACATTTAAGTACTTTATATAAATTGTTTCTAACAAGGTGCTAAAACTTAAGCTACCTAAATAATTTATAATTAAATACTCCAAGTAAAGTAGAAAGTAGTGCCTCGACCTAGTTCTGAGTCTAGCCAAATTTTACCGCCTTGATTATTAATAATTTTTTTAACAATCGATAAACCAATACCAGTACTTTCTTTATTATCTTTAGCCGTCAAAGTTTGAAAAATAGCAAAGATCTTTTCCTGATACTTTGGGGCGATACCGACTCCATTATCGACAATGGCAAATTGATAATAAGATCCTTTTTCTTGTGCCAAAATCTCGATCATGCCATCGTCGCGGTGATGATGTTTGATGGCATTGCTGATTAAATTACTAAACACTTGCTGTAGTAGCAATGCCTCAGTTTGCAAAACAGGCATCTTGTCTTTGATGTCGATCTTAAATTTTGGTGGTGGAACAAGAGAATCAATAATCTCATGCAGTAGCTGTTGTACGTCAACTGTTGTTTTAGCTTCTTTATGTCTGCCAACACGAGCATACTTTAATAATCCATCAATAAAATTATCCATTCTAGCGACACGACTACGTAACAACGCCAAATTTTTGACAGTGTCTTGATCTATCTTTCCTGTGAGATCTTCTTCAATCCAAGTTGACAAGTTAAAAATTCCCCGTAATGGGGCTTTGAGATCGTGAGATACGATATAGGTGAACTGGTCTAATTCTTGATTGCGCTCTGCTAGAAGTTGATTAATAGCCTGTAAGTCTTGATTGCTATCGGCAAGTTTTGAAGCTTTTTGTTCGAGCTGCTTTTCTGATTGCAGATAAAGCTTTACCGCTAATCCATAGCCGAGTAAAATACTAAAGATGCTAACACCAAAGGCGAGATTAGTAAGTTTATTGATTCTATATAAACGCTGTTGACGAATATCCAACAAATTCCATTCTTCTTGCCTAAAGAGATCTAGAGATTGACGTATCAAATCCATTGCTGCTTTTCCTTCAGCAAAAAGCTTTGTTTTTTGGGTGGTATTATTGGCTGGAGTTGGAGCTTCCTTAATCTGTAAAACCTGGGCTAATAAGTCTAATCTAGTTTGTATTTGTTGTTCGATCTGCTTGAGATTCTCTTGCTGTTGAGGATTATCGCTAGTGAGTTCGATTAGCTTATTGAGAGTGATGGGAATGGTTTTTTGAGCATCTTGGTATGGCTCTAAAAAATCAGCATTTTGGGTAATAGTGTAACCGCGAATTCCTGTTTCCGCATCTACCAAAACTCCCAGCAAAAGCCTATTTTCGCTAATTACTTCTTTGGTATGAGCAACCCACCAATTAGCGTCTTGTTTGGCTTGCTGCGACCATTGCCAAGTTATGATCGCAGGAAAGAGAGAAACTAGGGGAACAGCTAATACTATTAAGCCCCGTTGAAGAGTTGAAATTTTTGACCACAATTGCCGATTCTCCCGTGAAAGTCGATTGATAGTAGCAAGCTATAGGCTAATTATAGTTGATCGCTTTTGTTCTTCCCGAATCGAGCAAGCACGTTTAAAAGCTTCCGAGAAATTAATTTTAAAACTCCTGTCCTCAATGTGGACGCGGTTTAATAAACATTATCTTTAACTTGATTTTCATCTGGCACTTGGTGTTGATAAGAATTCTGAGCCAAGATGCCATACTTGGGTGCAAAAACCATTGCTAACATAAACAGAACGGTCATCAGCACTACAATTGAGCCACCTGTGGATACATCAAGATGGTAGCTAAGATAAGTCCCTCCTACACAAGAGAAGATACTGGTAACAATAGAAATTAAGAGCATATGGTCAAAGCGATCGCTTAACAGGTATGCTGTAGATCCAGGGGTGACTAACATGGCAATAACCAAAATAATACCTGCGGTTTGGAGGGCAGTAACAATAGTAAGAGCCAGCACCGACAGCAAGGTATAGTACATAAATTGAATATTTAGACCAATCGCTTTGGCATGATTGGGGTCAAAGCAAAATAGCAGCAGGTCTTTGCGTCGGATTAAAATCACCACTAGAGTAGTTATACCTGCGATCAAAGTTTGAATAATGTCCTGCCCAGATATGCCCAAAACGTTACCAAACAGAATATGAAACAGGTCGATGTTACTCGGAATTTTTGTGACCAACACCAAACCAAAGGCAAAAAAGCCAGTAAACACCACCCCAATAACGGCATCTTCTTTGAGGCGAGTTTTCGATTTAATATAGCCAATAGCCACCGTCGCCCCAAAGCCAAAGACAAATGCACCGATAGCAAAGGGAATATTCAAGGCATAGGCTACTACCACCCCAGGTACAACCGCATGGGAAACCGCATCTCCCATTAACGACCATCCTTTGAGAGTAATGTAACAAGAAAGCACGGCGCAGACTAAACCGACAAAAGCACTGACCCAAATTGCCTGGACTAAAAACCCATACTGTAAAGGTTCAATCAGCCAGTCTACCAGGGGAATATTGGCAATCAAAATACTCATCGATTCACCTCAGATGTCTGAAACATCTGGCGTAAGCTATTAACTGGTAAGCCACCGAAAGTCATAGTTAAGTTTTCTTCGGTAAAGGTTTCTTCGGTTGTTCCAGAAGCCAGAATGGTTTGATTAAGCAGGATTGTGCGATCGCAAAATGTGGAAATCGAAGCTAAATCGTGGGTGGATACCAAAATGGTGTGTCCTTGTGACCGTAACTGAATCAGCAGATCGATAATACGTTTTTCGGTTTTGACATCCACTCCCGTAAAAGGTTCATCAAGTAAAATTACTTTTCCTTCTTGAGCTAAAGCACGGGCTAAAAATGCTCGTTTTTTCTGACCTCCAGACAGTTCGCCGATTTGATGATGACGAAAGTCAATCATGCCCACCCGTGATAAACTTTCCATGACTAGCCGACGATCTTTGGCGCTGGGAATACGCAACAGGTTCATATAGCCGTAGCGCCCCATCATTACTACATCAAATACGCTTACGGGAAAGTTCCAGTCCACTTCGTCCGACTGAGGCACATATGCCATCAACTGACGTTTTTGTGCTTTTTGTACCGAAATGCCACCAACTCGAATCTGTCCCTGACTGGGTTTTAAAAAACCCATAATCGACTTAAACAAAGTAGACTTGCCACCACCATTTGGTCCAACTAAACCCGTGATTGTCCCTGGTTCAACAATGCAGCTAGCATTATAGAGAGCAAGCCTAGCATTGCTGTAGGTCACGGTAAGGTTACTAACGTTGATATCTAGTGTTTGTGTTGCTGTTAGCATAATCTTGTTCTCCTAGTTTTAAGTAGAAAGGTAAGGGGCTTGTATGCCCCGTAAATTTGGCAGTTGATGTAGCAAAATGTCGATCTAAAATCTCAATTTAAGTTATTTTATTCTTCTATAATGAGTACCTACTGAGTGTTGCTACCCGCCAGCAAACCATTAGTAATCGTGCGAGCATCGTATTCTAGTAAATCGATGAAGGTGGGGACTGGCCCTGATTCGGTGGAAAGGGAGTCTACATAGAGATTGCCCCCAAACCTGGCTCCTGTTGTTTTCGCTACTTGTTTTTGTCCTTCATTGTTGACGGTGCTTTCACAAAAAATAGTCGGCACATCGTTTGCTTTGACTGACTCAATGACTCCCTGTACCTGCTTGGGGGTAAACTGCTGTTCGGCATTAATCGGCCACATATAAATTTCTTTCAGGTTGTAGTCGCGAGCGAGATAGGAAAATGCTCCTTCGCAACTTACTAAATAGCGTTGCCCTGGGTCTACTTGTTCTAAATCTGCCTTTAGTTGGGCATCAATTGCGGTTAACTGTTTGCTGTACTCCTGGGCATTAGCATTGTAAGTATCGGCATTGTCTGGATCTAGTTCCACAAAGGCTTGACGAATATTTTCTACGTAAACCAGAGCATTACGGGGAGACATCCAGGCATGAGGGTTGGGTTTGTTGGCGTAAGGACCTTCAGCAATAGGAATCGGCTCAATTCCATCTGTCAACAATACTGAGGGGACATCCTCCACGTTACCTAAAAACTGCTCAAACCAACGTTCTAAATTCATCCCGTTGTACAGAATTAGGTCGGCAGACTGGGCTTTTACTATGTCACTGGGGGTAGGTTCGTAACCATGGATTTCCGCACCAATACGAGTTATCGACTCCACATTCAGCTTGTCCCCTGCCACGTTTTGAGCAATATCTTCCAAGATAGTAAAGGTTGTTAGGACTTTCTTTTCAGCTTTACTGTCTGCTGATGAGTCGGCAACGTCATTCGTCTCTGTTTCTGACGTATCTGTTAAGGGCGTTCCATCTGTTCCGTTACAGCCAGCGATCCACGTCCCTAGCATTATGCTAAAGATTAAGATCATGCCTCGCCTCAAAATAATTTTCGCCATAGAAAAATAAGTGAACCTGATTTCATAATCATATCACTTTTTTTTCATATTCTTTTCATAATCATCCTGATAATGACCTTAGTCGCCAAATCTTTCGCTTCAGGGTCTTGACATTTTATTGAAATTATTTATCATTAAACTTAAGAAGTTAGACTACATTAGGTTATTTAATTTGGCGTTAGGAATCTAAATTCCCATAGCTTATTTCTCTGTACAGGACAAAACTTATGAAACCTTTGTCTAACAGTAGGTTTGTTGATTTGCCCAAAGTCTTTGATCTGTAATGCTTTGAGTAATTATAATCAATTTTTTGTTCCGTACTTAGAGCTTATTTAGGCAAAAAACAAAATTTTACCGTAATTATGGCGGATTGAGCCTAGAGGTAAAATGACTATGAAAACTAATAAGCTATAGCCAAGAATTATCAATATAGTATAAAAGCGATCTCGTACTAATTCTCGATCTTGATCGACCTTGAGGAATCAAAAATATGTCATTAATTCATTGGGATAAATCCGTACTTTCGTTTCACCTCAAAGAAATCATCGAAGATGGTCATGGCAGTAACCCTTTAGCATTAGCAGGATTAAGTGCGATCGCCGTTGCCTCTTTAGTTGTACCTGCGGTAAACAAACTAGGCAAGCCCGTGGTCAAAGCAGCGATTAGAGGTAGCTTGTCTAAAGAGCCAGACCAGCCACTACAGTTCAATTCCAGTACTAGTGAGTTGACAAAAATTTGGCAACAGGCAGCGATCGCAACTCAAAAGAGTCCCTCAATCTCAGAATAGTTATCCAAAAGAATCTTGATTATTTGAATTTGGTGTAGTCATTAAACCTGCTGACAAACTGGCTTTTTTAGCTTGTTCGGCTGCTGCTTCAGCTTTCGCTTCGGCAACTAGATCTCCGATTACCTCACCTGTTTCAGCGATCGCACTTTTGGTTTGTTCATAGAAGCTAACACCACCTTTAATAGCTGCCTTAGCAACAGGTTTCAAAAAAGGCAGTGCCACAGGAGTCAAAACTGCCACTCCCATACCGATTGCCAAAGTTTGGATCGGGTTATTTCGATAAGCGTTTTGAACCTGATTAAGAATGGGGTTAGAGTTGTTGACTGGTTTCATTTGTGACATGTTACTACTTGCTCCTAAAATTGATTAATTTGATTAATTTTAAGAGCTAATTCGTAAACTCGCTGTAACCTTTGTAAGATAAAGCTTTCTTTGAAATAGAACAATTGAACTATTTAATATCTAAAAAATAATCATCGTAAGCTTTTCAAGCTTATTAAGATTTACTTTACGAATCAGCTCTAAATCTATAATTACGGTCAAGACCAGTAATTTTGTGACTCCAACTGATGCTGTACCAGAGGACGAAGACTGTTGAGTCCAGCAGCGATCGCCGAACCGTTATGAACTACTGTGGCGATGAGGGGATTTAGTCCAGTTGTAGCAGCTAAACCCAAAGCCATTAGATTGGGAGCAACCACCAGCATGGTATTTTGTTCGATTAGTTTTTTAGTTTCGGTGGCGATATTAAAGGCTTCAATTACGCTGATTAAGTCATTATCCATCAGCACCACATCAGCTATTTCCCGAGCAATATCCGAACCGTCGGCAAAAGATATGGATACATC
>JBCCDL010000195.1:0-8723 GCA_039030815.1 Cyanobacteria bacterium P01_A01_bin.83
TGGCTTTACCAAGAAGTAAAACCGAACTAAATCATTCGCAATCGCCGATATTTTTTATTTAACGATTAACGACCAAAAACCCGAAAACAACAACGCTAATTTCCAATGTAATGCCTTAGGGTTGGTCAATACGCGATCGCAATCTAAAAGAAAAAGGTCTTAAAGAGAAATTGAGCTTATTTTCGACTCACTGATTCAAAAACTTAACCAGCAATCAAACCCAAAAGAAATAAGCCCTGGCTGTAATCAACCAGGACTTGAAGATAGTCTAAAAGCGATGAAAAAGATTGTTTAGTAACCGTAGCCGTGAGGAAGGTATTGGTTTAGGTCTACTTGGTCTTGAATGTTTGTTTGAGTAGCATCCTGGTCGATTACGTTGTAGTCACCTACTGCCGCAGCTTCGTTAGCATTCTTTTGGACAGAAGTTTGAGCGTCAGGAGAGGAAGGAACACCGTAAGCACCCAAGTCTAATTGTTGTTGTAGGCTGTGTTGTGTAGCATCTTGGTCAATGTAGTTAGCTGTACCGACAGCAGCAGCGGAGTTAGTATTGTCTTGGATGCTGGTTTGTACATCTTGAGCGAAAGCAGATAGAGGAGCGAAAGCGATAACAGTAGTTAGAAGAGCTAAAGTAGATTTTTTCATGATTTTGTACCTTGTTAGAATGAAATTTAATGTGTTTTGCTTACATTCTCTAGATACGATTGAGCGATTTTTTTATGCAGTTTTAATTCAACTTGCCCAACAGATCGCTATTTGAATAATTAAGGTAATTGAGTTGAAATAGCGGTGCGACCCCGCTGAGGAAACCTCAGCATGGGTACGCGCACCAAGAGAGTAATTGTCCTTGAATCTACTCGTTAGGATAAAAATCGTAATTGCTGTGGTGTTTTGCTGCTGTTGTCTTAGCTTGGCGGCAGCACTGGTAGCATGAGTGGCGATCGCTTCTTTCATCTGTGCCAAGGATGTTGCTGGATGTCATCACGGGGTAACAAGAGCTATAACCAGCGTATGAAAGTAAAATCGTCAAATCAATCAATGTGGCACCAACTAGGTCTAGTGGGATTGGGCATTGTAGCAACGCTTTATATAACTCTGGGTTTGTTGCTACGCTATCAACAAAATAGACTGATTTTTATCCCCAGTAGCGAAATCAAATCAACCCCGCAAAAATATGGTTTGAATTATCAGGAGGTTTGGATCGATATTGAGCAGGATCAGATTCATGGTTGGTGGATTCCCTCATCGCAACCAAACTCACCAGCACTGCTCTATTTCCATGGCAATGGGAGTAATAATGGTGATTTAACTCAGATTGCCGCTATTTTTCATCAGCTAGAAGTATCAGTACTCATGATTGATTATCGTGGTTATGGCAAAAGCAGTCCCATATTTCCTAACGAAGCCAGGGTGTATGAAGATGCTGAAGCAGCCTGGCAATATCTCACCACAGACTTGGAAATCAAGCCCCAACAAGTCTTTGTCTATGGTCATTCTTTGGGTGGTGCGATCGCTATTGAGCTGGCAACTAGGCATCCTGAAATGGCAGGATTAATTACAGAGGGGACTTTTACTTCAATGAAAGATATGGCTAGCTTGATGTCTTGGGTCAAGATTTTTCCTCTAGACTGGCTGATCACTCAAGAATTTGATTCCCTTTCTAAGATTCAATCGTTGCAGGTACCATGGCTGATTTTTCACGGTACCGCTGATGAGACAATTCCCCTAGAGATGGCAAAGCAACTGGCTCATGCTGGGTCACAACCTAAGCAAATAGAAATAATTGCCCAAGCCAACCATAATAATCTGCCTGAGTTTGGTGGAGAGAAATATTTACAGACTATTAAACAATTTATGCGATCGGCAATCAGTAATCAGTAATCAGTAATCAGTAATCAGTAATCAGTAATCACCAAGTAGGGTCTTCGTAAATATTAATCGTTAATTCTGCTTGGTTTCCAGGGATAGAACTAATACAGGCACAGATAGCCTCTCCACTATCAAGTTCGACTTCACAAGCATGGCACGAACCCATCAAGCAGCCAGTGGCAATCGTTACCCCTGCTCGCTGAGCCACCTCTAACATTGGTTCTCCTGCTTGAGCTGTCACCGTTATGTTGTCTGGTTGAAAACAAACTTTGATGCTCATATACTCTGCTCATGTACTCGGTGAAAACTCACTCTTCTTAAATCTATTAATATCAGCCTTAATATAAGAGCTAGCTTAATAATAACTAGATAAAAAATCTTTTAAGTCTAAATTCTTTTCCACAATATCTGCCAAAGTATTTAAAGTAGACTCTCTTTGATCGCGGTAATTAGAAATGCCCGTAGCTAAGGATGGCATTCCTCTTTGCTTACGCAATTGGTTAATCCAAGCACGTCTCCAGGCACCATTATCAAACAAGCCGTGAATATAGCAACCCCAAATCGACTGGCTCTTATCAACTAACCCTAATCCAGGGTCATTAAAAATAGGTTGGTAATCATCAGCACCCTCTTTTAGACGACGACTCACCCGACTCCTCCCTTGATGAATTTCATAGCCATCTACGGGTAATCCTGCCTGGGGAAATTGAGAAGTAACTTGTCTTTGACGGGCAACTTTATTGGGAGAAAGAATTGTTGTAATGGGTAAGAGATTTAAACCATTAAATTCTCCCGCCTCTCCTTCAAATCCTTCGGGGTCGATAATACGTTGACCCAAAATTTGAAATCCACCACAAACCCCTAACACAGTTCCCCCTGCGGCGGCATAGTTCCTGATTTGTTCCGCCATCCCGCTGGTCTCCATTGCCAACAGGTCAGAGATGGTAGTTTTAGTACCAGGTATAATCACTGCATCAGGATGCCCTAGAGAATCTTGAATATCAATGTAGGTGACACCAATACTCGATTCTGCTTCCAAAGGATCGAAATCAGTAAAGTTAGAAATTCTAGGTAATCTGATTACGCTAATGTTGATATCTTGACTACCGCGACGACGATTGCGTTCTAAGAGATCCAGTGAATCTTCTGCGGGAAACTGGTGATGGCTCCATGGTATTACACCCAAAACAGGTACTTTGGTTTTTTCTTCTAACCACTTAATTCCTGAATCTAACAGCTCTTTTTGACCTCTAAACTTGTTGATTACTACTCCCTTTACAAGCGATCGCTCTTTGGGGTCTAATAGTTCTAAAGTACCAACTACATGGGCAAATGCTCCACCTCGTTCAATATCTACAACCAAAATAGTTGGAGCATTAAGGTGTTTGGCTACTCGCATGTTGGTCAAATCGCGATGTTTAAGGTTTATTTCAGCAGGACTGCCAGCACCTTCACAAACCACCATGTCAAATTCTAAGGAAAGACGGTACAAGGACTCTTGGACAACTTCCCAGCCTGGTTCAAAATATTTTTCATAGTATTCGCTGGCTTTGACTGTACCCACCGCTTTACCTTTAATAATTACCTGAGAGGTCATATCTCCCTGAGGTTTGAGTAAAATCGGATTCATTTCTACTCGTGGAGCAACTCCTGCCGCCCAAGCTTGAACTGCCTGTGCATGACCAATCTCACCTCCTGTAGAAGTGACGTAAGCATTAAGTGCCATGTTTTGACCTTTAAAAGGTGTAACACGCCAACCATGTCTTGCCAAGATACGGCATAATGCAGCAGTCAGGAAGGATTTTCCTGCATGAGATGTTGTCCCGACCACCATAATCGCTTTCATTGATCGCTCCTGTGCTGGAATACATACACTGTTATAACAGTACTTAACCGCCCCAGGACAATTTTAACCACCGACTGAGCCAATTTAAAACGCCATCTATGCTAGAGGCTTCGGGAATCTCATTTTTGGCTTGCTCCCACTTTTCTACAATTTGCCTTCCCAGTGGAGTTAAACGAAAGCTATCGGTTAAACCTTGCCCATCTACTTCACGACGCAGCAAACCAACGTTAATTAACCAGACTAATTCCGTCTCAGCTTGTGGTTCATTCATTGCCTGTTTTGTGAAGCCTTTAGAAATCCCAGTCTCTTCGGCAATCTGTTGCATGGGAACACTGTCATTGCGCATTTGCTGAAATAACTTCAGACGAAAGGGAGAACAAGATAAAGCCCTTTGCGCTCTCTTAATAGTTTGAGGTGCGTATTGAAAAGGTTGAGGTTTAAGATTGGTAGCCATGTTAATGATGATACAAATTTTAAATTGAGATGCTGATAAGGTTTGGTTGGAATTTTTTACTTTTAAAGTTGTCGAACCAAGAGAAGCAATTAAACTTGTAATGTGATAAATTGTAATCAGGTTATTAAGATTTGCTACTCTTGCCTAACTATTATGACAGGGCATTTCATTCTTTCTCACCTCTATCTAATTTTCAAAAGGACAATCCAGAAATAACTAGTTAATTCATTTCGAAGATATTCTAAAAAATTTGATCTGGATCATATTGAGAGCAACAGGCAAAAATTACTCACTACCTCTTGAAATATCTGCTAACTCTGAGCTACACCAAAAGAGAATTTGATTGACTAGCTATTATGTAGCTTAACTTCCTAAATTTGTCTGGCAAAAATTTCTGAGCTTTACATAATGAACTCATATCAGCATCATCTGGGATTAAGCATCCATTAAGCAGAAATATTCTTATAAAGGTAAATATTATGAAGTACAGACAACTATTGGGTTCGAGTCTAGCTTTATCCATTGTGAGTTCAGTAGCAATCAGTTGTTTGGCAAGCTCACGTGCATTATCTAATCCAGCATGGTCTAATCCAGCAGGTACTGGTACTAGTGCTGAGCAGCTCATAGCTGAAAAAAGCTCTAAGGAGTTGATGACAGGAACTTTTGAAGCGGCAGAGGCACCAACCTCGGGCAAGGCAAAAATTATTACTGAGGATGGAGTACATTATTTATTAATCAGTTCTAGCTTTAGTACCACCGATCAGGCACCAGATCTTCAGATTCTTTTGGACACGGTCAATCAACCACCTCAAAAGTATGAGGAATCCGAATCAGGCAGATATGTCAACCTGGGAGGAATTCAAAATACTATGGGAGAGCAACGCTATCCAATTCCTAACTCAATTGAGCTGTCTGAGTTGAAATCTGTGGTTGTTTGGTGTCGTATGGCTAATGCAACTATTGGCTTTGCTCCACTCAATGAAAGCAGTACTGCTTTCGTTAAGTAAATGTAGTTATAAATGCTCATGGTTGGGATGGTACAAACTATTTAAGCATTGCTACCGAAGCAGGCAAAGTTAATAATTTGCTCATCGTCTGCTCATGATCTTTAGGTGAAGAAATGCTGACATAACCTAAGTTTATGCAACCAATCTATCGAGCAACTTAACTTGGTAATGCATACATGTCATCTTGCTTGATATTGATTTGTTGGCGTTGCTGGATCTAGGTATGATTTTTTAGTTTTGATGACTAAGCAAATTAATTAAAAAGCTAAAAGCTAAAAGCGCACATCGCTCTGCGATGAAGCGTCGCTAGACGCGACTTGGCTGCTTTGCAGCCTGCAGCTAAGAGCTACCCTAAGATTACTACATGCGGGCATAGCCCTTTGTCAATTTCATACTTTAAATCAGCAACGCCGATTTGTTTATAGGATGAGCAAATGGGGTTGGTTGGGGAGTGATTACTGGCAATTAATTCTATACACTAAGTGGCTTTATGCTGTATTCGTCCATTAGTTTTGCTGCCGTTTAACAAGCTTGAGCTAGCAAAAACTAATGAAATCGGTATTAATTTAGTTGTGATTTGATCAATAAAGCAAACTGTCTCTAAAGATGTGTCGAAGTTATTGCAGCCACGATAGCTTTAGCAAAGCAATCAATGGGTTTTTTGAATTCATATAAGACAGTCAAAATGTTTTAGTTTTATCTGAACTACTAATATTCATTGCCACCAGCTTAAAAGGAAAGATTAGGTACTAATAAAGCATTATACTTTCAGTTTTAGCAGCGATAAATTTAGCACTTAGAGTTGATTTACTAATTTATATTTATGTTTTGATTTACATCAAAATTTATTAGTAACAGTATTTTAATTCTAATTCTTAAGCTTTAAATTACAATTTGCCTAACATATTAATTAGCGTAGTATTTGCCAAATTTTAATTTTTTTTTGTAGGCTGCGATTGTAATAAATTAGCTCCAATTTCTTGATTATTTTGAAAGCCAGTCTATTCAATCACAACATTATTCTATATTTTCCCAGCCGATGAAATTTATAGAAGTGAAATCAGGCTAGCGGTTATAAGACATACAAGTTGCTAATACAGGTGAGTTTGAAGGACTTGCTGCGTCTAAGACTTGCGATCAAGTCACAACTGAGATGATGCGCCATCTAAGACTACTGAATTCAATTTTGAATTAATGTCTTTTAATGCTGCCGTCCATTACCTTTTAACTCAACTTACTCCTCTTAACACATATCACCCCCCTAAACTTATGGTAGACACTAACCAGCAACTTGCTCTTAGCCAACGTATTCCAGCACAAAAATCTAAAATTTTGCTGATTATGCGTCCCAACAAATTAGTAGACCTGATTAAGCTAGAACTATCCCATGAAGGATATGAAATCGAATTAGCTAATGACGGCATGTCTGGATTACTCAAGTGTCGAGAGATTAAACCTCAATTAGTTATTTTAGACTGGTCTATATCTAGTTTTGCGGCATCAGATATTTGTTATCGGATTTGTTCTGGTGAGAATCAGACTGCGATTTTGGCGATTACTAACGGGCAACGTATCAGAGATTGTGTTGCTGCTTTGGATGCTGGGGCAGATGATTGTCTCAGGACTCCCTTTGCCATGAGCGAATTTTTAGCCCGAATTAGAGCCAAATTTCGTAAGCAGACAAATCACAAGCCGAAAATTCTCATGTTTGAAGACCTGCGACTTAATTCTTCAACTAGAGAAGTTTATCGAGGGGAACACTATATTTATCTGACTACTACCGAGTTTAATCTTTTAGAATATTTACTGGCTCATCCCAGACAGGTTTTGACTCGCACTCAAATCATTGAGAGTGTCTGGGGTTATGACTACATGGGAGATTCCAATATCATTGAAGTTTATGTGCGTTACCTACGGCTGAAATTGGAAAAGTATAATGGTAAACGCCTAATTTATACGGTGCGTAGTGTTGGCTATGCTCTGCGGGAGTCAAGTTTTAACAAGTAGCGGTGGGTAGTAATTATCATGATTGATTAATAATTCTTCATGATAATTACTACAATCATGCGAATATTATCATGACAAGTTAATTTGCTACTAAAGCATTGATGCCGCCATCAATTCTCAGAGTTTGTCCAGTGATGTAAGAAGATTGGTCTGAACTGAGCCAAATTACAGCATTGGCAATTTCTTGAAATTTACCAGGACGACCAATAGGCACCATAATTGAGCTGGGAGAAGATTCTTGATCTTCCCTCAGACCTTGAGCAAGTTTCGTAGATTTTTGCAGTATACCTGGAGAAATTGCATTAACACGGATGTTATTGCGAGCGTACTCCACTGCCGAGGATTCAGTCAAAGCCTTTATTGCCGCTTTGGTACTCCGAAATACTGAACAACCAGGCTTGCCATCAGATTTGAGCATACTAACATTATTGATAATTGCTCCCCCCCCCTGCTGTGACATTTGTTTAATCTCGTGTTTAAGGCACATCCAAGTACCGTTAAGATTAAAATTAATCAATTCAGCTACAAGTCCTTCTGGCTGATTGGCAAGGGGAATATATGGACCCTCCCCATTGACATTATTGAAAGCGATATCTAAGCATCCGTATTCTTGAATGATGCGATTGATTAATCCTGACACCTGCTTGTTAAGAGTAATATCGGTTTCTTGAAAAAAAGCGCTTCCCCCAGCTTGATTTATTTTTCTGGCGATCGCTTCTCCCCTGACCGAATCTTCATCGGCGATCGCTAATTTCGCTCCTGCATTTGCCATGCTTAAAGCAGTAACTCTCCCGATATCGTTACTAATTCCGACAACTAAAGCCGTTTTTCCCTCTAACTGCATGGTTTAGTAAATATTGATTGGCATTTCAACACAGACTTCATAATCGCAATCATTTCTATTCGATTGTAGATTAAATTTTTCTTAACTTTCTTAGTGGTTATTGTAATTTTTATCAGATTGCTGCTCTAAACTTGCAACTGTTAGAATTTTAAAGGCAAAAGATAAATAAATATATACTAGCCATATTGATTAATTTATTACTGCAACCAAAATATCATGTTCTTGCTCTGATAGTTGAATTTTTACAAATGATATGTTGAGCAGTTCAATTTCGGTCAGAGAGACCCCGCCGTAAAATGACGGGGCTTCCTCTGACTTCGTCAGAGAGACCCCGCCTTAAAATGACGGGGCTTCCTCTGACTTCGTAAAAATAGGCACAAGGTTAACTTTCCTTTAACTGTCTAAGGAGAAAAAAATAAGGAACAATTAATCATTACAAGAATAATATATATCTATATGTGATTTTTGCTAGTTTTGGCACTGCATTACAAAATCTTGACTAGGTCGGTGTAATATAAATTAATATAGTTACAAAATTTGGCTCGACAGATAAGCGTATCTGTCGCTCGCTTATATCCCCGCAGATTTATTACAGGGGCTTTACGCTCCTTTCCATAATAACCGTTAATGCTTTGCTCTTTATTTTTACCAAAGTATAATAGGCTACAAATACCTACAACATTAGACTTCTTGCACGAA
>JBCCDL010000196.1:0-8707 GCA_039030815.1 Cyanobacteria bacterium P01_A01_bin.83
ATCCCCGTGAATCCTGATACTCGATAATTTCAACTATTTTCCCGTCCAAAATCCCCGCGGCGTATTCCTCGTCAGCAGTTGCCAAGATGCCGTTAATCGAATCCAAGACAAATTTTGGTGATTCTGATTTTGTTTCTGGTAGAATTGCGATCGCTTGGTCTATTTTTTGGATTACAGTAGCGTACTGTTCGGGTATCTCAGGTGCTTCAGGTGCTGTTGCCACAATGTCATGTAACTGATTAAGATCTGGTTTAAAATCTTCGACCCCACGTTCTGGTAATTCAGCTTCAATATCGCCATAAAGTTCTTCAATCGGATGACCCATATGAGGTTCAGCCTGGTCAGCTAGCTTTTGTTCCAGCAACTCTTGACCCACCATTAAGTGACCTTTCATCAAGCCCAAAGTTGTCATGTAATCATTATCTTTGAGGGTCGTATCCTGAACTGTTTTTTCTTCAACTGCCACAGGAGATTCATCAGTAGCAGTGTTGACTTGAGTAGAATTGTTGCAGCTATTAAGAAAAACTAAGAAAGCAACTGTACAGCTAATCAATGCAAAACGTAAATATGACATGTTACTTCATGCTCCCTGATAATTTTTGCTAATTACTTAATTCTGTTGCGACTCCACATAAGCTAATTTAAGGTATTAAAGCTACTCTGCAACAATAACTTTTACCAAAAAATTGCCAGATATCTTGTACTATAATTACTCTTATTAACTGACCTTAGGTAAAGCAACGATCAACTGATATTTTTCACTGGTTATAAAGATAGTTCAACTCTAAAGCTTGCGTAATATCAGTTGCTAATTACTTAATTCTGTTGCGACTCCACAACTGATCTCAAAACATTAGCTATTTAAATAATCACGATCATTTGTTCTATGCTTTCTGTTCGGCGGGAAGTACATCGAAAAAACCCATGCAGCCATGTTCTGCTATGTAATCTTGATGGGGATGAAACATGTAGCGTCCAGTATAAGGATAAGAAAATTCCAAGATGTGTCGTTCGGCTGTACCCATGGTAATAACATCCGTTTCTTGTTGAGGTACTAAAGTGCGACCAGTAGGATATACCTGAAACATATTGGCATGAATGTGAAACGTAGCCACTGGGTCAAACTCAATCATATTGAGTAAATAAAGCCTAATTAATTGGTTTTGATAGATTGAAATCGGATGATCGCGATAGTAATTGGGGATACCATTAAAAGCATAAAGAGCATTTTTCTCGCTACCATCAAGATCGTAACCTCCCATAACCATAACTATTTCATCTGCTGGAGGACGACCTCCCCGAGGATCGACAATCAACAAGCCATATAATCCTTTGCTAACGTGTCTTGTAACAGGAGCAACATGACAGTGATAGGGATGAACACCATATGGTTTAGCATCAAACTCATAGATAGTCGTCTTGCCATGACGCACAGGCTTGAGACCGTCCATTTCTTCGGGATGAGTGCCATGAAAATGCATGCTATGGGAATGTCCATCTTCATTGTAGAAAATGACTCGCAGCCTTTCTCCTTCAGTAATCCTTAAGGTCGGCCCTGGAACACGACCGTTTAAATTCCAGCTAATATAGTCAATCGCACTATTAAGTTTAATCGTATGGCTATTGGCTTCAATCTTAAATTCGCGGACTGTTTGACCGTTTTCTTGCTTAAGGGTTCCATAATCAAAGTCTCGCAGAATTGACATGGGATTAAAACTTAAACCCTCAGATAACTCTAGATCTTGAGCTGCAATTGGCGGGACTTTGATAATATCAGAATTATTTGTACTTTGCAGTAGTTTAAAACTGGTTAAAAGTGCGCCTGTCCCCAGTCCCCACTGCAATAGCCTGCGACGTGTCCAATATTGCTTGTTATCAATCTCAGGAATGGGAAACATTTAATTAATAATGATATAGCAACGATTGTTATTAAACATCCTATATTTTCTGCCCCGAATCAAATTAATATTTTGCAATATAGCTTAATACCAATATGATTTTCGAGCAATCTAAGTTAATTTATCTATTAGGGCTGCAAAGTTTCAACCCTGTTTTTATACTAAGCCTGTGACCATATTTTGAGCTTAAAAAAAACTTAATTCCACCAGATTAATATTTTTGTTTGTCGCATCCATAGCATTTTTCTATAGGTTTCTTTAGTATTCCAAGTCACCTCATCAATTCTTAAAGTTAAAATTAGCTAAAATTCCTGCACGAATCAACGTATAAATTAAAAAAACATAACTGTTGATTAGGCGAGGCATCAAAGTAACAAAATCTGGTGAAATAATTCTAACTGCGTATCGAACTAATAATGCTGGCGATCACTTTCTTATAGGTAAACAAAATTGTACTTAGACTTGACTCGTTTAACCATCAACTAATTTAGATGTCAATAGACACTTCAGAACTTACTCATACTGTGCTGATCAAAGAGTTCTTTATCTCGCTGACTATTTTTTCTGATTAGTAGTCAGCGATTTTAAATGCTTTAATTACTTTATTTTTACGTACTAATTTTGCATCTCATCAGTTTGGATTTTATATTTACTTGTTGACTAATAATGCTTTCATGCAAGTGCCTGAGCGCAACTTGTGTGTAACTAACAATAAATAAAAACTATACGTAGTTTGAAATCACCTCACCGAGCAATTATTTTTTGACCATTACACGGTTGACTTTTTTTCAAAAAAGCGTAACAATAGATACAGAAATAAATATAAATCGTTCATTCTTCTGACTCGAAGAACGGAAGTAGGGGAAACCCGAAGGAACGCGCCTCACAAATCATTACAAAACCTTAGAGGCGAGATTATGAAATTACAATATCGCGGAATCAGTTATGATCGTGAACCAGCTACTTTGCCTGTTTCTACAGGTAAGGTTAAAGGAAAATTCAGAGGTCAGAAATGGGCTTCTCATCACTTAAAACAAGCAGTAACTCTAAAGCCAGCGGAGCATTTGGTTTACCGAGGGGTAGAAGTCAAATAAATCGATAATTCAACAACTGTAAATTAATAATTAATGAATTAAATTAACCTTTTTATTTTAAAAAATAGCCCAGTTATTAAAGCAATAATTGGGCTATTTTTTTTGTTTATAGGAGTTTTTAAGTATGTAAAAAATGAATAACTAAAGATTCGTTAACTAGGTAATTTACTTTACTATAATGAGGCAAAGTAAAGCTAAATTCAAATATTAAACTGATAAAAAGTTAGCTTGACTGCTATTCCCGAAGTTAATTTAGTAAAGGACAGTATTGAATTACAAATCATGTAAATATTATCAAGAAGCTGAGTACAATTAAAATGTTGCTCAGACAATCATTAACAACGTGGGATAAATTTTATACTTACGTAATTTTGAATTAGACCTGCAAGCTGGGACAATAACTATTGAAGCGGATGCTCCCATTGAATGCTTGCATGGTGCCATAAGCAAAAAAAATAGCGATTAGTAGTAGTTACTAAATCGCTAATTAAAACATAGCAGTACTTTTATAAGTTGTAATATCAACCTTAAGACTCGATTCTCACTTAAGTCTTCTTAAGCAAAAATTACTGAAATTTCTATATCTATAAATAATATAAATATGATTTCTTTGTATAGTGAAAACTATAGTTTAATTTTACCAATGCTATTATCCAATAGTATACCAGACAAATCTATTTTTTTTAGATTATTTTTTATTTTCTCGAATAACTATCTATCTTAAGAAACAATTATTTTAAATTAAAATCTAAATTAAAGCGATACTAGTAGATGTGGGCGTAAATTGAGTAATCATTTATTTCAGTTAAAACCCTGACTGTATTTGACTACATGGGTTGGTTGCGCTCGGGTCACAAGTCGTAGACTAAGCAAGTCCGAACAAACAAAGGCGTTTTGGTTAGCCGCATGTCGCGTTGCCACAACCCATGTACTCACTATGCGGCTTTGTTACTTAAGCATAGCGATACTAGGTAAGGCTACTCAGCCAAAGTCTGGTTTGCATTGTCTAAATTTAATCTATTATCGTCTCTAGCTTCTAGCTTACTTTTTAAGCCTAGTTCTTCGTTGTCTGCTAATTCCAAGCCAGCCTCCTTACCTAGGTGATCGACATCGTTAATTTCTAACCCAACTTCACGATTAACCTGATCGGCATCATTTGTTTCAGTTAATGGCTGTGTTTGAGCGAATTTTTCTTCACCTGTATTCATAGCAAACAATCTCCTTTATCTATGCTATTGCCAGATTTACTGTGTATTAAAACCTATCTATTTTATAGACGGAACAGGGTAAATCTGGCAGAAAAAATTAGTATTTACCTCTACAATAACAATTAGCTATTAGTAAGTAAGAGCGTTTAACTGATTATCGACAGCTTCGATATAAGATTCATCTTCTATTGCTTTAGGAGATAATTCTCCAGTTTCAATTGCAGCATTGATCAAATCTTCAGCCGTTAATTCTCCACTTTCATAGTCGGTCTCCAGAACAGCATAACTGTTAATGCCCTGCTCTTCAAAATCTCCTCTATAAGCGGAACTGACCAAGTTAAAAGCTTCTGTACGTCTTACGTCATAATTGACATCAGAATTGCCAGAGTTAACTGCTTCTATCGTTTCTTCAGCACGGGTATTATCCGTAGGCTCACCTAGACCGTCTGCCGATGACCCCGTCTGGGCGATCGCCTGAGGAGTAGTGAAAACAGTAGAAAATAATAATACTAGACTACCTATAATTAATTTATTGTTCATTTAAAAAAAATCCTCAATTTAGTTACAATCATTCTGTCGACAAGTTCTTATGCCGCTCTACCTTCTGTCGATCCTGTAATTGCTTTCCAGCCAGCCAAACCTCCTTGAACTTCGGAAATGCTTTCAAAACCTTTTTGACGCAACTGATTAGCTACTTCTGCTGTGCTTTGATCGCTATCGCCATAAAGATAAATTTCGCGGTTTTCTGGTAAGCTGCTAACATCGTCAATTAGCATTGCTCCTTTGATTCTTTCTTCTAAAAAAGATTCGCGATCGCGCGTATCAATTATAGTTAAACCAGGTTCACCCCACTGAAGACGCTTTTTGAGAGACTGTGCGCTTGCTTTAGGAGTAGGTTTGGGAGGAGTAGGAACTACTTCAGCAATCTTTTCTTTTGCTTCGGAAACGACTCCTGCTTCTGCTTGTTGTCCTTCAGTTTGTTGTGCTTCCATTTGTTCAGACATAAAATTTTTTTTGCTTGCTTAATTAAACGTTACCTTTCTTATTAAGACAAGCTTCCTGGCAGATTTACTCCGTCTAAAGAGATACATTAAAACTTTCAAAAAATCTTGGAAAAAATCTTACTTTTGATTTACAAATTTAATTATTTTTTTATTTAATCTTGATTAGTACGATCACACCAAGATTAATCAACTAGTTAAATTTCATATGCCTACTCAAGAACGCCGTCCCACTCCTGATGATATTCCTCCACAGCAATTAGAGTATCCCGCTTCTCAAAGGGATATGACCCCCCAGCCCGATAGCGATTTGTCTAATTACAATCCTGCTAACAAATTGACGGGTAAAGTTGCTTTTATTACTGGTGCAGACTCTGGTATTGGTCGGGCGGTTGCGATCGCTTATGCTCTTGAGGGTGCGGAAGTGGCGATTCTATATCATGAAAATGATGTCGATGCCGAAGATACCAAAAAAATGGTCAAGGAAATCGGTAATAAAGACTGTCTCATAATTCAGGGTGATGTTCGCAACTTTGATAGTTGTCAAGATGCCGTTAAGCAGGTGATAGAACGCTTTGGTCAGCTAAATATTTTGGTTAACAATGCCGCATATCAGATGACTCAGAAAAAGTTTGAAGATATTTCTATTGAGCAATTTCGGCGCACTATGGAAACTAATGTCTTCGGCTACTTTCATATGATTAAGGCGGCTATATCTCACTTAAAAGAAGGAGATGTCATCATCAACACAGGTAGCGTTGTCGGCAAAATGGGCAAAGGCATGCTGGTAGACTATTCTACTTCTAAAGGTGCGGTACATACATTTACCAAATCCCTAGCTCTGAATTTAGGCGATCGCGGTATCCGCGTCAATGCAGTAGTACCAGGTCCCGTCTGGACTCCCAATATTCCAGCCACAATGCCGATTAAAAAAGTTGATAATTATGATACCGATGGCATTATCAAACGAGCAGCCCAGCCAGAAGAATTAGCACCTGCATATGTTTTCCTAGCTTCTTCTGACAGTAGCTTCGTTACTGGGGCGCTTTATGACGTAACAGGAGGACAGTTATCCGCATAGTCATCAATATGATCTCAACTCTTAATAAACAAATTAGTCTGCTGAGGCTGGGTAAGGGGTAAGGAGTAATGAAATTTCTATCTCCTTACTTCCTACTCCATGATCCAATACTATGCAATATCAATTATTAACAATTATATCTATCTTTAGATTAATGTAACGCAACCTTAAAATAGATTAAGTTAACCAGTAAGCTCAGGTAGCATCTACTGAGGTTTGCCTTGCTAGAAGCTTGCCTCAGCTTGTATGCACCTTGCTGGGGCGGCTTCTACTGAGTAAGTGCAATTGGTACTTTTAGTTTATTTCGCTAGAGTCAGTCTCATTGGGGTGTTTGCTGTTTTTTTGACTATGTTTCGCTTTGGGGATTGATTCAGGATTGCGAACTTGGGGGACTTGTGCCAAAGTGGCGATCGCCCCAGTACGATTAGTTTCAAAGGTGGAATCAAATAAGATGTCTAGTACACTAACGGATAATACTTCCTCAATTAACGTTTTTAGCTTAGACTCGATCACCTCGTTAATTGCTTTGTTGAGCTGTTTAACTGCCTTGTCACCTTCCTCGGTGTTAGCTAAAGTTTTTTCAACAGCCGTCAGTGCATCCTCAATCACAATTGCCAATTGACTACCGAAAAGTTGACAGGTAACTTTGCTAGGAGAATGTTCCAATTCCTGACGATATAGCTTCTGTATGCTTTGGGACAAATTTCTCTCTAGCTGTCCACTGGTAGGTAAAGTATTATTCATGATCCTCGTTGTGTAAATAGACCATTGACCATAAGCTGTTTGCAGGAAAAGTAGGTTACAGTCAATGATGAGTGATAAGCACGTGCTGTCATATGTTGCCAGTTAATTATAAAAGCGGACTATATATATTAAAAAATTAATTTAATTTGAAGTTTTAGTAAAGAGCCGAAAGTTAGACATCTAGCCTCACATCAATAGCTATATATCCCATGATAGAGAAAGCAAATGAATATTGGTATAGGATGAACTTTACTTTTGATAGAAGTTAAAGTACGTTCGCCTCTTTTATGATCTCTTAAGATCAATAATAAGGAACAGACAATGCGTAACTTAATTCACTTCATTAAATCGATAAAAATAAAACAAGTATTAACAGTATTTTTAGCAGGTAGTTTATTAGTAATTAGTACTGCTTGTAGTCAAGGCAGCGTGGCTCAAGGTACCAATAAAGTAGAAGCAGCAATGTCTGATACCTACGATAAATATGATGCTAATCAAGATTATAAAGGTGGCATGAATGGCTACAACGACGATCGCAGATATGATGCAGCAGATGCTGCCAAAGCAAAAGGATTAGTGGATACAGCTAATAATCGTCAAAGAGATAGTTTGAGTGAGTACGCAGACGATATTACTGATCGCGTTGATAATAAAATAGAACAAGCCAAACAAGATATTCCTAGTAAGCTTGAGGCAAATAAAGAAGAAGCCGTAGACTATGTTCAAGATAAATCAGACAAGTTAACTGATAATCTCGGTCGAGTTCCCAACCAAACTCAAAAAATAGTTAGCGAGGCTGCCGATACAGCTCAAAATGCTTTAGATGATGCTGCCAATGCTACAAGAAGCAATGCTCAAGAAATCAAAGATAACTTCCAAGATTTAAGCTAAATACCGACAGTACAGTTTAGCCTAAGGTACATTTCTTGATCGCACCTTAGGCTAATTGCATGTTTGACTATGAACAAGTTTGATTATTCCTTAGATTACAAAAATCTCAATTTCCGCGATCGCCCTGAGCTTTATCGGATTGGGAGAGGAGAGCAGGGAGTATTATTGGTTGAACCGTATAAATCGGAAATTCTACCTTACTGGAGATTTAAAAATCCTGAAATAGCCAGAGAATCCAGTAATAAAATCTATCAGTTATTTTTAGAGTATTTAGAACAAAAAGATTTCGTTGGTGCCGACATGGCTCGTAAGTTTTTGCAAATGGGATATACGCGTGCGCGCAGATATGCTAATCATAAAAGTGGTAAAAAATATCGCACCAATCCTCAGAAGGCAGTCTCAAAAGCAGCGGAAAAAGATGCCCGTCAGTCAGTTTTACCACTAGATATCGATCCCGTAAAAGCAGAGTCAGCAGCAATATTTAAAGCAAAGTGGCAAGAAGCCAAAAGTAACTCGATTTATCAGCAACTGATGCAAAATCACCGACAGAAATATCAGCAGAAAAAGTAATGGGACAAAAGCAAATAAGAACAGGCTCTCCCGTGTCTTGGGATTGGGGACAAGGTACGGCAGAGGGAAAAGTACAGGAAATTCATCGAGAAAAAGTTACCAAACAAATAAAGGGGAGTGAAGTTACTCGCAACGGCACTCAAGACAACCCTGCATATCTAATTGAACAAGAAGACGGCACCGAGGTATTGAAACTTAGAAGTGAGCTTAACCATGAACA
>JBCCDL010000197.1:0-8653 GCA_039030815.1 Cyanobacteria bacterium P01_A01_bin.83
ATCAGGCTAAGATGATCTAATTGAGTTGAAACCAGGCGATCGGCGAATTGTTCTAATAAATATAATTGCGTTTGCAGAAAATCTAGCATTGTAAAAGTAATTTTTATGAAGTCCAGTTGATAACTGTGACTAGTGAGATCTTAACAAAATAGACAATTCTCAAGATAGATATTTGAGCTGAAACGTAACTAACATTCAGCAAACGTGCTATTAAAGTGAGATAACTAGCTTAAGGAATTTCAAGCTCATATGTTCAATAAAAATACCTTTTTCTTACTTTTATTGGTGTTTATCCCCATTTCCATTGCGGCACATTTTCTAGAATGGGGGGAAACGGTGGTATTTATCACTGCCGCTTTGGGTATTGTCCCTCTCGCTTCCTATATGGGAACTGCCACTGAAGAGATTGCGGTGGTTACAGGTCCCAATATTGGCGGTTTACTCAACGCCACCTTTGGCAATGCCACTGAATTAATTTTAGCTTTTATCGCTCTTAAGGCTGGCTTAGTTGCGGTGGTTAAGGCTACTATTACAGGTTCTATTGTCAGTAACCTGTTGTTGGTAATGGGTTTTTCGATGTTACTGGGCGGTTTAAAGTTTAAAGAACAGAAGTTTCAGTCTAAAGTAGCTCGTCTTAATGCTTCTTCAATGAACCTAGCCGTAATTGCCCTGCTGTTACCTACTGCGGTGGAGTACACCTCTACAGGAATTGAAGAACAAACGTTGCAAAATCTCTCCGTAGCTGTAGCAGGAATTTTGATTTTAGTTTACGCCTTAACCTTACTGTTTTCGATGAAAACTCACGCTTATCTTTGTGATGTGGGAGAGGCTGAATTAGAAGATTCAGAGTCAGAAAAAGAGGTTAACTTACCTTTTTGGATTTTTATTCTTTTGGTTGTCACTTTGGCTGTGGCTGTAGAATCAGAACTACTAGTAGACTCTTTGGAGGTAGCAACTGCTGATTTGGGCTTAACTAGTTTGTTTACGGGAGTTATTTTGCTGCCCATCATTGGCAACGCGGCAGAACATGCCACCGCAGTCACAGTAGCGATGAAAAACAAAATGGATCTTTCGGTTTCTGTAGCAGTAGGTTCAAGTATGCAAATTGCTCTATTTGTTGCTCCAGTATTAGTAATTGCTGGCTGGATTATTGGTCAACCAATGGATCTCAACTTTAATCCTTTTGAGTTAGTGGCAGTTGCCGTAGCGGTATTGATTGCCAATTCCATTAGTTCTGATGGCGAATCAAATTGGTTGGAGGGGAGTTTACTGCTCGCTACTTATGCCGTAGTTGCGATCGCCTTTTTCTTTCATCCTGTTGTTGAAGGCATGATTTAATTTATTCAAGGTAAATTAATTATTTGTTATCTTTGATATGGGAATACAACTGCCGTTGCTATTCCTATTTTTTTTAGAGTGTTGACTTCCTCGCCTCCCTCCACTCCTTTCGTCGTTAAAGACAAAGGACTTGTCCGCATGTAGGCGATTCCTACAGGAGTTAAACCCCGTCGGTGGGTTGACTCTTCATTGGGAGTTCCAACGAACTTCCTCCAAGTCCAATGCACGACGCGGTTGCGGAGCAAGTCGAAGACTCAGCGCCGAAGCGTCGCTAGACGCGACTTGAGCCTTTGGCTCTGCGCTAGCCCAGCCTCTCTAATATTTACACTACCGACATAATCAGCATTAGCTGTATAATTGCAGCTTTTTTGCTGGCAGCAAAATAAAGATTGAGTCTTTCTATTTTCTGCTGATATATAGTTGCATTTTGGACATTTTCTTGATGTATTTTTAGGATTAACTTGAATTAATTCTCCTCCATTCCAAGTTAATTTATATTTAAGTTGGCGGATAAATTCTCCCCATCCTTGGTCAAGAATCGCTCTATTTAATCCAGACTTTTGTTTAACATTTTTACCTGGGTTCTCTACTATTCCTTTAGCAGATTTACTCATGTTTGATATCTTTAAGTCTTCAAGAATAATTATTGCGTGGTTTTTGCTTAATTGATTTGAAATCTTGTGAAGATAATCATTACGAGTATTAGTAATACGGATATGTAGTTTAGTTATTTTAGCTTTCAGTCTTCGACCTCTATTAGAATATTTCTCTTTTTTAGCTAACCTTTTTTGCAATTTAGCCAGTTTAATCTTTAAGTTTTTAAATATATTTAACGGTTGATAATATTTATTATTAGATAAAGTTAAAAATTTGGCTATTCCTAAATCCCCACCAACAATAGAAGTAGAAGGATGTTTCTTGCTCTCCATTTCTATTTCAACTTGAATTGAAACAAACCAATATTGTCCTTTTTTAGAGACATTTGCATTTTTGGCTTCTCCAATAATATCTTGACTTTTGTTATATCTAACCCATCCTATTTTGGGCAAAAATATTCTTCCATTTTGGTTGTCTATTTTAAACCCCTGTGGATAGCGAAAAGAATCTCTTTGTCCTTTCTTTTTAAACTTGGGAAATTGCTTAGGGTTAGTTTTATCAAAAGCTTCTTTTAATGCTTGAGACAGATTTTTTAGTGATTGCTGCAAAGCTTGAGAATGGACTTGTTTAAGAAAAAATAAATCTTTTTCTCTTTTCCATTGAGTTAAAGAAAAGTTACTGGAAAGGTGGTTTATGGTCGCCTAGCTATTTTGCTAGTTCTTGTGGGGGTGCGCCATTATCTATTATAAAACAGTACATAGAACAACAAACTAGACCGTCATTCTTAGGGCATAAAGCACCGCCCTAAGAATGACGGTGCTTTACGCCCTGTTTAGTAAATTACTGAGCTTGAATTGTCTCTAATTCTGCCTTGACTTGCTCCACTACATTCTCAGGTAAGGGAATATAACCTAGTTCTTCAGCATAATTTTGACCTTCGGTTAAAGACCAATTGACGACATCTTTAAAAGCATTGAGCTTGGTAGGATCATCATAATTTTCATAGGCTAAAATCCAGGTATAGGTAACGATAGGATAGGACTCTTCCCCTTCTGGGTCAGTTACAAAAGCCCGTAGGTTTTCAGGAAGAGTTGCTGCACCCAAAGCATTAGCAGCAGACTCGCTCGATGGTGCAATATATTGTCCAGCTTTGTTTTCCAAAGTAGCAGTAGGGATATCTTGCTGTTTGGCGTAGCCATACTCCACATAACCTACAGAGCCTTCCGTTTGCAGAATTTGGGCTGTTACACCTTCATTCCCCTTCGCGCCAATTCCTGTAGGCCATTCTACAGTTTTTCCATTACCTACTTGTTCTGACCATTCAGGACTCACTGCGCTTAGATGTTGGGTAAACACTCCAGTCGTACCACTGCCATCAGAACGATAAACTACAGTAATTTCGCTATCAGGTAAATTGGCATCGGGATTTAATTCGGCGATCGCAGGATCGTTCCATTTAGTGATTTTACCCAATAAAATATCAACATAAGCCTGACGAGATAATCTTAATTCTGGCACGTCAGGTAAATTGTACCCTAGAACAATACTACCCGCGGTCATTGGTAGTAAAGCTACACCACGTTCTACCGCTGTAATTTCTTCATCCTTCATCGCTACATCGCTAGCACCAAAGTCAACTGTTCCCTGAGTAAACTGTTCAACTCCAGCACCACTACCAACGGACTGATAGGATACTTGAACGTTAGGATTTTGCTTGTTATATTCAGAAAACCATCTTTGATATAGAGGAGCAGGAAAACTTGCTCCCGCACCAGTTAAGGAAACTGATTCTCCACCAGCATTGCCTCCTTCTCCACTAGTATTACTAGTCTCAGTGCCACCACCGCAGGCAGTAAGACCTAAGGTTAATGCTAGCAAAGGAGCCAGCAAAGCTTTTCGTTTAAAAGAAACTGTAGAAATCATATAAGCTGCAAGTGTTAGTTGACTGTTGAAAATTTAAATAGTCTGATAAGTTGCCACGAAATACTCAATTCTACAATAAAATTATTTTTTGTTTCCATGGCTACATTAATCTATCTCCTTTCGTTTACTTACAGATGAAGAAAAGGTTAACTATTTATTAACCAAAGGTAATTTTCTATCACAGCATTTAAAGTTGCATAGGTCAGACAGACCCCGCGCGCCAAGCTTCGCTTTGCCAGTCGTAAGAAGACGACGACCTGAGCCGAATGACTCTGCAAACGACGGGGCTGACATCACGGCTTCCTCAAATTATTGATCGCTGGTAAGGTTAAGAATAAAATTAAGATAATCTGTTAGAGAACAACGGCTTTGGAGACCGCGACCAAGGGAATACCATCCTGAACATTGATTGGGCGATCGCCATAATTCTAGATGAGAGACCCGAGGATCAGCATAAAACCCATGTTCTCCTGAGCCTAAAATCCCCGAACTCCAGTGAGTAAAATAATCGTGGCTAACCCGATAAATAGGGAAGTTAGCCATTAGAGGCATTCCCCAACCATCAAAAGCAACAAAACCATGGATTTTACCAACCCTGAGTTGCCAAGCGATCGCTGCTGTGATTCCGCCGACAACCCCTGCACTAAAGGCGATAAAAGTTAACGGCTCAACTTTATCTAACTGTTGCTGCTCAAGCCACTGATAAACAGCTCGACCCGAATAAGGAGGGTATTTTTGAGTGGGCAAAATCAAATAATCTTGTTTGATCTCATCTCGAATACCATCGATAAAGCGATCGCTCAACTGAGAAGAATGAATCCCTGGGATAATAACTAACGGCAAAATGTTTATCCTGTATTTAAATTTGCTTTCGGCTATGTTTTTTTGCTATCTTTCTAGACAAGAAAAAATTCAATGATCATTATTGAAAAAAGAAAATCTTAAACTTATTAATTTATTAGTTGTTAGTAATGTGCATATTGCTTGTCGAAGACGACTACAATGATATCCTCCTAATTAAGCGTGCTTTTCGTAAAGCACAAGTACAGCAACCACTGGTGATGGTATCAGATGGAGATGAAGCCATCTCTTATCTAAGTAGAACTGGAAAATATGCAGATGAGCAAAACTATTCTAGTCCCACATTAATTTTATTAGATTTAAAACTGCCTCGTCGTTCGGGATTAGAAGTATTAGCTTGGATACGCCAGCAACCATTATTAAAGCGTCTATTGGTGGTCGTGCTAACTTCTTCCCAAGAAAATTCTGATCTTAATCAAGCTTATGATTTGGGAGCCAATTCTTATTTAGTTAAACCCATCAATTTTCAAGATTTTGTCAACTTGATTGAATTAGTTGATGTTTATTGGTTTAAGCTCAATCAAAGACCTGAGATTTGCGTCAGCCAAAGTTCAAACAAGCTGTTTTGACAATAGTTTTGCAATGAATTAGTCAGCTTGATATAAATTAAATATTAAAGATCTGTGATTAATAAAAATTAAATGACTCATCTCAAAGCTTTAATTATTGATGATAATCCCAGCGATCGCGCTTTAGCTTTGCGAGAAATAAAAAAACTTTTTCCCCAGTTGCAACATTGGTCAATTATCGATGATTCTGACTTTAGTGTGGCACTGCAAGATCAACCATTTAATCTGGTAATCACTGACTATCATTTGCGCTGGACTACAGGATTGGATATTTTACGCCGTATCAAAGAGCAAAGACCCGATTGTCCTGTGATTATGTTTACAGGTACAGGTAGCGAAGAGATTGCTGTCAAAGCTATGAAGGCAGGTTTAGATGACTATGTAATTAAATCTCCTAAGCACTATATTCGTCTGGCAGCAGCAGTAAGATCGGCTTGGCAGCGATCGCAACAAAAACAAGCTCTAAAACAAATTCAACAGTCCTATGATCGCTTTTTTGAGCGAGTACCCTTAGGACTTTATCGCCTAAATTCTTCAGGAGAAATTTTAGAAATCAATTCTGCCCTAGTTAAAATTTTAGGCGGTGAGCAAGTAGAGGATTTATTGGGACAAAACCTGCAATCCTATCACCTGCAACCTGAATCTTACCGACAATGGCAACAGCAACTATTACAGGTTGAAGCAACAGAAGAGTTTGAAGGGCAGATTCGTAGTCAACGAGGAGATTTAATTTGGGTACGGCATCGAGCGATCGCTATTTTTGATCACCAGGGTAATTTGATTTGCTACGAAGGAGCTTTAACAGATATTACTGCCAACAAACAGGCAGAATTTGAACGGCTGGAGCTATTAAATCGGGAACGCTATGCCAAAGAGGAGGCAGAAAAACTTAATCGAATTAAAGACGAATTTTTAGCCACCCTCTCCCACGAATTAAGGACTCCCCTCAATGCCATTATCGGTTGGGTGCAGCTACTCAATCAGGGAGATATGAGCAAATCGCAATCTGCCAAAGCTATAAGCGTCATTACTCGTAATGCTGAAGCTCAAAATCAATTGATCGACGACTTATTAGATGTTTCCCGTATTATTCGTGGCAAGATGAAATTACAGCTTTCCTCGGCAAACCTCAGCAACATATTGTTGGAATCTATTGATACGGTGTATCCGACCGCTGAAGCCAAAAAAGTGCAAATTAAACCCAAAATAGAACCCAAAATTATTGATGTCAAAGTAGATGCGGAAAGATTACAGCAGGTTTTTTGGAATCTTTTAATCAATGCGATTAAATTTACCCCGATGGGAGGATCAGTTACCGTTAGTACAGAAATTCAACTTGACAAAGTATTAATTAATTTTAGCGATACGGGTCAAGGTATTGCGCCAGAGATTTTACCTTACGTATTTGATCGTTTTCGACAAGCTGAAACTAAATCATCAACTCGTACTAAAGGTGGTCTAGGTTTGGGATTAGCAATTGTCCGTCATTTGCTAGAACTACATGGGGGAAGTGTGAGGGCAAGTAGCCCAGGGCTGGGAAAGGGTGCTACCTTCTCTGTTGAGTTACCCCTATTAAATACTCTCCAGAATGGACAAAAAGCCGTTGACTCTAATGATGCAATCCTTGTGCCTTCTCTTAAGGGTCTAACTTTGTTGATTGTCGAAGATGAAGCAGATGCTCGTGAAATGCTGACTCTGCTTTTGGAACAATATGGTGCTGTTGTTATTGCTGCCAATTCGGTCAAGCAAGCCTTAGTTAAATATCAACAATACAAGCCAGATGTTTTAATTAGCGATATTTCTATGCCGCTGGAAGATGGATACGATCTGATTCGACACATTCGTTGCGATGACGCGACTACTAGCAAAGCCGATGACAATCTTAAAAACAATGATGTAATTGCTTTGGCTCTGACTGCTTGTGCTGGAAAAGAAGACAGGCAAAAAGCACTAGAAGCTGGGTTCGATTTCCACCTACCAAAACCAATTGAACCTTTACCCTTAGTCCAATCTCTGACACAACTTATTCATCAGAAAAATAAGCATGAATTAGTATAGCCGTACAAAATTAGATGTTTGACATTACGAAAGTTATTAGTTCGTAAGTAACAAAGGCGCATTGAATATTTTATATCAATTAATCATCAATAATCAATTTAAAAACTTAGCTCTAGCTTCGCTATTTTCTTCTAAAACTTGTGACAAATCTTGCCACTTTTCCCTCTCAATTAAATTAATAATTGCATCTAAATTATCTCGATAACTATGAAGCGATCGCAATAATTCTTGCTGATTATACTGTGCCATCATCACTCCTAACTCAGGATTTCCGCCACCGACTCTACTAGTATCGCGAAAACCTGAACTAGCAAGGATTTGGGCTAATTGCAAACTATCAGATTCTGATTTCAAACAAGTTTGAATTAGAACAGCACTTACCATCACGGGTAAATGAGATATTAGACTTACTGCCCGGTCATGTACCTGAGCATCGCAAATATAGGGAATAGCATTTAGTTGCTTGGCGATCGCTTTTAACTTCTCGACAGCTTCAGGTTGGTTTTGCTCAGTAGGCGTAAAGACATATGCCGCACCTGTAAATAGATTAGGTATAGCTGCTTCTACACCACTTTCTGCCGTACCTGCCATCGGATGACCACCGATGAAGTTTTGCCACAAAGGATTACAAGATTTAACAACGGAATATTTAACTGAACCAACATCGGTAATAATAGTTTCAGGATTAAGATGGGGTATAACTTGCTTAATAGTTGCCGCGATCGCTCCAATAGGAGTGCAAATAACCACTACTTCTGCATCTTGTAGCAGCTTAAAATCTGTCCCCACCTCATCTGCAATACCTTTATCTAATGCAATCTGGCAAGTACTTGCTTTACGAGAAATACCGATAATATAATGTCCGTGCGATCGCCAATCTATTCCTAAAGAACCACCAATCAACCCTAAGCCAACAATACCAATTTTCACGATTCTGTCTAAAATTTTTTGTACACTGTTTTGAAAATAGCCTGAAGGGTGTATTAAAAACAATACTACAGTGGTGGTAGGGTGGGCAATGCCCACTCTACGAATCAAAAAAATTTTCGATAACCCTTTTATTTCGTTGAATATTACTAAATTATCTTAGTACAAACGCTCACCTTAACAGGGGTAGTCTTAAACCTAATTGTTCATTGTTCATTGTTCATTGTTCATTGTTCATTGTTCATTGTTCACTGATAAAGGCTTTAAATAATTGCTCTAATCGATCTTGCTGACAACTATCTGCTAATTGACGGACATGTTGAGTAAAATCAAGATACTGAGAATTTGATGCTGTTAGCAAATCAATTTGTGCTAATAAG
>JBCCDL010000198.1:0-8635 GCA_039030815.1 Cyanobacteria bacterium P01_A01_bin.83
TGAACAAAAATGCGATCGCTTCCTGCACCACCATTAATCGTATCGTTGCCGCCATGACCCCAGAGAATGTCATTACCGTTATTACCTTGAATCCCATCATTTTTAGCACCACCACGAATGGTATCGTTACCCTCATTGCCTTGAATAAAGGTTTTGATGTTATTGGAGTTGATGGCATTGATTAAATTAGCATCATCGTTACCATAGAGATTCGCCGCTTCAATACTAGAGAGTGTATCTGTACCATCCCCTGTAAGGAGGGTATCCGTTAGAGTAATGTTGTTATTAGACTGAACAAAAATGCGATCGCTTCCTGCACCACCATTAATCGTATCGTTGCCGCCATGACCCCAGAGAATGTCATTACCGTTATTACCTTGAATCCCATCATTTTTAGCACCACCACGAATGGTATCGTTACCATCGTTACCTTTGATAAAGGTTCTAATATTATTGGAATTGATGGCATTGATTAAATTAGCATCATCGTTACCATAGAGATTCGCCGCTTCAATACTAATTAGTGTATCCGTACCATCCCCTGTAAGGAGGGTATCCGTTAGGGTAATGTTGCTATCAGATTGAATAAAGACACGGTCGCTTCCATCACCACCATCTAAATTATCATTACCACCATTGCCCCAGAGAGTATCATCATCATCACCACCAAGTATGATGTCATTATCCGACTCACCCACGATGGTATCATTACCTACACCACCATCTAAGGTATCGTTGCCGCTTTTACCTTGAATTAGGTCATTTCCCTCTAGCCCATTAATTACGTCATTGGAGTTATTAAAACCATTGACTGAATTATTTAGTCGATCGAGGAAAGTAACTTTATTGGTGCCAAAAACTTGACCTCGATTTTCTTGTGGGTCAAAAACGTCGATACTATCTTGAATTGTTGATTGTCCATTGAAGAGAATGTTACCAATTTGGTTTGGTAAGTTATCAAAGTCTTCTAAGGCAAAATCAGTAAGAACAACTTCGGTATTATTGACTCCTTTGAAGTTAATTACTAAGTCGTTGTCAGACTGAGTTAAGACTAAGTTTTTGGCAGTTAAGCCACTTCCGTTAAACTTGAGGGTATCAACTTGAGCTAAGGTTGCACTATTGGGATTGGTTCCTACACCAACTCCACCAAAGTTAAGGATAGTAGTAGTGCCGCTACCCTTGTTAATAGTAAATGTTTGTTGTCCATTACTGCCGTCGGGCAAGAATAATGTATTGACAGTGGCAACGGGACTAAGATTATTAAAGCTAGCACCATCGTCAACCACAAAAGCAATCTCCCGTGGTGTAGTGTCGGGGTTGGCTGCGTTGTTAGTATAGGTTAGGTTACTGAGAACCTGTTGATAGTTGGCAATGGTATCTGTGCCAGCAAGAGTTAGGGTACTGGTAGCGGCATCGTAGTCAAGGGTAATGTTGCCTGTTGCCGTGGCTGCTAATAGTTCTAAATTGCCATTTAATGGGTTTTGGATGGTGACGGTAGCGCCAGCTAAGTTTGGTGATTCTGAATCGGTGATGGTTAGATTATTATCAACGATAGGGAAAGTGCCGCCCTGATCTGAGATGGATGTAGTTAAATCAATGCCATCAGCATCGCCGTTGAGGTCGATAATCGGTGCGTTGTTAACAGGGACATCTAGGGTTAGCTGTTCTCCTGCGGCTAAGAAACCTTCTGATTCTAGGAATGCTTGTCCTTCTTCTGTTTCCAAGGATACTGAGACAAAGTAGTCTTCTCCTAAGCCTGTTAGTTCCAATCTAAATGGACCTTCGACTATATCGGGTATAAAACCAATGCCATCTACCTTTCCAAACCACTGACTACCAGGAATTTCTGTAACTGCGCCTGTGGCATTTGTGTATCCTAATCGGCGACCTTGACCATCTATCAAAAATCCTTCAGCAGGATCGTTATTATAAGATGAATAACGAAGAACATCACTGACTACTCCATCTGAATTACCATCGCTGGTATCGAAGAAGAAATTAAATAATCCATCTTTTGGAAGAGGACTGAAAAGATTAGTAGAAATTAGATTTTCATCCAACTCAACACCGAGAACATCAAAAATATATTTTTGAGTTTCTAGATCAAAAGCTAAGTTGCGATGACGAGTTTCGGGAAATTCTTTTGGTTCTATGTTTGGATGAGGATAGTCATCAAACTGCTGAAAGCTTGATTCATCGACAATTGAACCATCGCCAACTTTGTCACTTTTCTCAATTTCGTACCAAAGTTCACCTGGTTTGGGAACTGTGTTTCTTCCTTTTTCAAATCTTCTAATTGTAGCCCTGGGTTTGGTTTCGGGTAGAACTCCAGTAAATTCATTGACAACATCTTCGATGGGCTGATCTTTTTCAATGGCAAATTCATTACTGTCGAGACCACTACTATGAACAACTTTTACTTCTCCCGTGATTAAACCGTCATCGTTAACTCCTTCAATATATTTATCTGCAAATTTATTAGGATTTTTACTATCAGAAATTGGTTCGTCGCTATGAGCAACTCCATCATTGAGGTCGAGAAGTAGTTTGTTTGACAATTCTTCTTCAGGAACTTCCAGTGAACCATCTACTCTTTCTATTGCTTTATAAGTTGCTAACAAAGCGTTTAAATTAGGAGCATAGGCTCTGAGGAACTTTTTAGGATCGCTAAGTTCGTCTTCAACCATCTCTGGAGTAATCACTCCTTCTATTAAAGAGCCAGATTCGTCAGTTGTTTTACCAGTGATTTTAATGGTTTGATTTTTTTTGGTAACTTTGTCATAAGCAAACTTCATGACATTACCAAGAAAGGCGTAACTAGGGTCGGAAATAAAATCATTGCTCAATATTTTGTAAGGCGCTGGCGAGCCACGAAAAGGAACTCCTAAAGTGATAAAGTTATTAACTTTGGGTAAGGTAAAGTTTTCATCTGAATATGCCGTACTTTGAATATAGCTTCTGGCAACAGCCCCTCCTGCACTATGAGCAATAACATCAACTGACTCTAGTTCTTGAATCGGCTCTCCCGCTGGAAATTGGCTTTTCCATTGTTCTTCTGCTTTGTTCATCCAGAATGCAAGCTGATCCATGGAATACTCATAGGTATCGTCGGTCAAGTCAGCAATTGAGCGTTCTATTTTTCCATCTATTACAACATTTTCATCATAAGGACCAGGGCTGAGTCGCCAATCATGGGTAGCCACAAAAAGGTCAACTCCTTCGGTGTATCCTGCCCTCTCGAATGATTCAATGAGGTCTTTATAAGTATTAAGAAGAGGATCGCTAATGAGCCTATCGGGAGCAAACCCACGATTCATCACCCATTCCTTAAAATCTTGTTCGGTATCTGGTAGAGAACCACCAATACCTGGAATGATTAGAACTGGCTTACGTATCGGATTAGCACGAACAATAGCTTCTTCTCCACTGGTACTTTTTACCCAATAGGCAATCTGACCTGATTTATTGATTGGGTCATAGATATCAATATCCTGAATGTCTCCTGATAAGCCTGCATTACTGGCATCATTACCGACTTTTGTAACTTCAGTATGAGTTACATCCAGCGTTGATGAAGATGAAATTTCAAATTGACTAGAAATAAGACTTTCCTTGCCATTTTTGTCTCTTGCTGAATAAGCAACAGTTCCCAATTTAGAGCCAAAATCCTCTCCACTTACTTCCCCAAAGGTAATTCCAATCCTTTCATGTGGGTCGAAATTACCAATTACGCTCTTATCTTCTCCTGTGTCTACTTCTCCATCTCCATTGTCCGAATGTGTTTCGCCAGGATCGAGAATCCCATCTTCAGCAATACCAGCGATTTGACGTGTTATCCAGCCTGAGCCAGTATCTACACTTACAAAAATGCCTTTGGTGCCAGCTTTTTCACCGTAGAAAGCCACTGCCTCACCGTTATCACTAATACCAGGAGCCTCTCCAATAAGAGTAAAACCATTAGCAGCAGTGGCAATAGGTTCGGTTAAATTCAATGCATAATCATTAACTACTACGGAAGTAAGAGAATTTCTTACCACTACTCTTCCATCATCTGCCAACATGGGGCGTAAGCCACCATCTACTAGCTCGTTATAACTCCTGCCAATCTCATCATTTCCGCCAGCAAATGTTACTAAAGCTCCCGTATTGGCACCAGCAGGATCTGCTGGGAATGCCACATTATCTGTGACTTCAACATTATTGATACTTACAAAAGGTAAAATGTTTTCAAAATCCTTGCCAAATTGAGGAAAAGCTCCAGTAGCAATACTTTTTCTATAGATTCCAGGATTATTACCATCCCAGATACGAGCTGCGGTGGATACTGACGAGCCAAAAGCAATATCTATGGCTACAACTTGATCGTTATTATTTATTTCTATTGATGAATAAAATCTACTGGGAGCTGAAGCAGAAGTAGATAAATTTTTGAATGGATTGACTCCATCTCCAATCAAAATATCTTCACCCGAGCCAATTTTGCCAATTACCGCTACTTTCCCCGAATCGTTGATAGAAGGAGCCCGATCAAAACTGATCACGCCGTCTGATGTTCCAATAATGGTATCGAATGAATAGAGCTGAGACATATTAAATATCTAATAACCAAATAACTTTATTTGAACCAGTTGGAAAGACACAAAAAAGCAGCAATCATCATAAAAAACTTAAATAGCTATTTATAATGAGCTAACTAATCTGAAGCACAACTGATTTAACATCTCAGTCATAGCATTAGTTTTATGTGAAAAATATAAAAGCTAAGTTTTTGTAAAAAACAAACATTTTCTAAAAAAGCAAGTTAGTATTGTCGTACCTAAGTTGTTATAAGTTTTTATAATATATTTGTATTGCTTAATATTAAATAGGCAGATTTAACTGATACCAGATAAAAATTTAAGATATCGTTATTAAACAATTAGATATATAAATAAACTATAGTAAAAAGAGTGTCCAAGCATTTTATTTTAATGGCTTGCTCTTCCGAAAAACTTATATTTAAGCAAAGCACAGCTATTTTGTATCGGTAATATTTGATGTTAAATGTATTCTCGTTTGATCTAATATCTGAGCATCCAAAAGAGAAAATTGTTATTTAAATATTTAAAAGTAAAATAATAAAGAAAATATCTAGTCTGCTTCAATTATTAAATTTAGTCAGAGAAAAAAATATAAATAAAATCTATATCCAAGAATGAATAAACAAAAGCAATTCAAAATTATTAATATTACCCTGCTGTTTCTTATTTTTTTCTTAGCGTTTTCTAATAGATACAGAAGCTGGAGTATATCTGGTACTGGTGAGGTTATTTCTTTTAGTAATAATGGACAGATGATTGCTTATGCTACTGGCAAACAAACTAGTAAGCAAATAAATCCAGAACCAGAAAAGGGGAAAGCTAGTGTGCAAGGTAGTTCTCAGATTGAAGTGCGAACAGTCAACAATGACAAAATCATTCAAACCTTTGATTTCTTCTCTGCCAGTAGTATTGCCTTTAGCCCAGACGATACCTTGATGGCGGTAGGTGGATATGGAGGGGAAATCAAAATTTGGCGCATCCAAAATGGCGAATTAATTTATACCTTGAGAAATGCCGAGCATTACAAAGACAAAACTAAAACTTTACTGTTTACTCCCGATGGTAAAACTTTAATTTCATCAACTATTTCTCACTCAGATAGTCAATATAGAAATAGTAATATCAGTGTTTGGAATCTTGAACGTGGAGTAAATATCAATACCGTTTATCAACCTTTCACCTGTGCTGCTATCAGCTCTGATGGACAATTATTTGCCCTTGGTGGAAATAAAAGCATTATTACTATTCATCGCACCAAAGATAATGTTCCCATCCAGCACCTAGATGATTTTCAAGAGAAAAATCCTCATTTCTGTAACGAGCTAATTTTTAGCCACGACAACCAGTTGCTCGTTTCCACTGGATCTTCTAGGAGACAAGATAACGTTTTTGTACATCGTGTTAGTGATGGCAAATTGCTTCGTGCAACACATCAAGTATCGCTTTTTCGAAGGCATCACTCTCCCACAGATACTAAACTCAGTCCTAATAGTAATTTTATTGCCACATCATATAGTGTTAAACCTGCTGGTGGTGGTAGTTTGTTTATTAATTCTCCTAATTTTGAGGTTTCGATAGGCTTATTCGGTCACATTAATTTCTGGCACCTAAAGAGTGGTTTTCCCTTTCCTCTAGCTACTATCAGAGCCCATTGGAGGAAGGCAAATGCCATTGCCTTTAGTCCCGATGGTAAATGGTTAGCTTCGATGAGTGGCTCACGAAAGAATCATAATCGAGTTCGTTTGTGGCGAATGCCACCCTATTCTGGTTGGTGGTGGTTTTTGGGTTCTATTGCTTTAGTAGTGTGGGTATTTAGGTATAAAAATGAGTTGCAAGAATGGATTAATCGTTAGAGCGTATTGTTTAACTAGAAATAATTGTCATGAAAAATACTATTAAAAAAAATACTGTTATTACAGCAACAACATTTTTATTCCTCTTTCTCTTATGGAAGTCCTTTGCTATTTTTCTGCCTCACTTTTCTTATAAGACTTGGAAACTCTCTCATTACAGCAAAATCATTACCTTTAATCATGATGGCAAAATGATTGCCTATGCTACTGGCGAACTGATCGAGCGCCAAATCAATCCCAATCCAGGGATGAGAGACAACGTATCAGACACTTCTAAAGTAGAAATACGCAGAGTTAATAGTGGCAAGCTGATACAGTCTTTTGACTTTTTTGCTGCCAGCAGTATTGCCTTTAGCCCAGACAATAGCTTAATCGCCATGGGTGGTTATGGAGGAGAGATCGAAATCTGGCGGATTAAAGATCGAAAACTACTCTATTCATTTAGAGATGAAGGACATTACTCTTATGAAACATTGTTGCTTTCCTTTTCTCCAGATGGGAAAACTTTCATCGCAGCGGTAGGTGACTCTTCTTACCCTATCAGTAGTAGACCAGGGCAAGTGAGTGTTCGGAATTTAAGCGAGGGTCAAAAAAAGTATACTCTTTCTGAGCGATATAGTTGTGCTGCTAGCAGTCCTGATGGGCAATTATTTGCTCTTAGCGGTGATAGCGAAATACCTTTAACTATTCATCGTGTAAATGATGGTTCTATTGTTCGGCAAATTGAAAAGAATAAATATATTTGTTCCGATCTCAAATTTAGTGCCGATAATCAGCTTTTGGTTTTCGAGGATAAACCTGGTTCAGGAGAAGACATTCAGATACATCGCGTCAAAGATAGTAAATTGCTGCATCGGATGTCTGTTAGAGAAGCGTATCGAGAAAGAGAGAGTCTTTCTGACTTTGCTTTAAGTCCCAATAATCGATATCTAGCCACCTCATATAGGGTAGTATATCAATCTAGTTTGTTTATCAATTCTCCTACCTATCCTAAAGCACTTTTTGGTAGTATTCGCATCTGGAATATAGAAAATGAAAGACGGATTGCCACACTATGGGGACATAGAAAAGGAACAAATGAAATTGCTATTAGTCCTAATGGCAAACTATTAGTTTCATTAGGAAAAGATCGAACAATTAAGTTCTGGAAAATGCCACCACGTAACTACGGTTGGGTTTGGTTACTTGCTACTTGTGGATTGGCTGTTTTGGTTCACTGCCGTAAAAATACTTTGGAAGATTAAATCAATTAGTTAAGAGTATTATTCTTTTCAAGAAGATATTAATGTTTACATTAATCACCTGATTTTAAATAATTTATTGAAAATATTTAATCTAACAGATTAGCCCTCGTATCAAAAAACATTTATTTTGTTAGCAATAGTCTAGAAAAAAGCTAAAAATAATTGCAAGATATTAATGTTTAAATCACAAAAAGATATTAATTATGAATCATAAAAAAATAATAATCTCTATTTTAATTGTATTGCTATTATTAAAATTTTTCAGTAGATACAAGAGCTGGAAAATATCTAGTTCTGGCGATGTAGTTGCTTTCAGTCATAATAGTAGGATGGTTGCCTATGCAACGGGAGAAACTATCAGAAGACGCATAATAAACTCTTATCTTACTGGTTCTTCTACGGTCGAAATACGCCAAGTAAATAGCGGCAGAATTATTCACACCTTTGATTTTTTTGATGCTAGCAGTATTGCTTTTAGCCCTGATAATAGTTTGATTGCAATAGCAGGATATGGTGGTGAAATTAAGATTTGGCGTATTCAAGATGCTCGTTTGATACATACCTTCAAGAAAGCAGAACACTACAAAGATAAAACTAACAAACTGCTGTTTACTCCCGATGGAAAATCATTAGTTTCATCAACTATTCCTAAACCTATTAGTCAATATAGCAACAGTAATATTAGTGTTTGGGATCTCCAACGAGGAGTAAATATCAATACCGTTGATCAACCATTTACCTGCGCTGCAATCAGTAACGATGGCAAATTATTTGCTCTAGGTGGAAATAAAAGTATTATTACCATTCATCGCACTAAAGATAATGTTCCTATTCAGCATCTGGATGATTTTAAAGAAAAGAATCCTCATTTCTGTAACGAGCTAATTTTTAGCCACGACAATAAGTTGCTGATTTCCGAAAATGTTTCTTCTGGGCGAGAAGATAACGTTTTCGTACA
>JBCCDL010000199.1:0-8614 GCA_039030815.1 Cyanobacteria bacterium P01_A01_bin.83
ATAGTTGTCATAGAGATCAATTTTTTCGCGAACGTTGGCTGGCTGCTACAGGTAGCTGGGACAACAAAATAGTAGTAGATATTGGATGTGGTCCTGGAAATCTTTTTGCCACACTTCAAGGAAATCCTCAATTATTGATCGGCATCGACGTAGCTGAAGGCTCTCTCAAGATGGCTGAAAAAATAGGATATACTCCCTTTCTTGCCGATGCTCATGATTTGCCCCTGAGATCAGAATTTGCCGATATCGTAACTCTCAATGCAGCATTACATCACTGCGAAGATATGAATCGTGCTTTGACAGAGGCAGCACGCTTAGTTCGTCCTGGAGGAATGCTAGTTATTGATCACGACCCTCAGTTGTCGGCATGGAATTATCGGGGTATCGGTTTGTGGCTATACAAAATACGCTTATCAATAATTTACCGCTGGTTTTTAAAAAGTCTAGATATTCCTAAAACTGAAAGACTTACGGCTTTAGCAACCGAAATTCATCATAAACCAGGTGCTGGAGTAACTAAAGAACTATTCTGGCAAACTTTAAAACCTTTGGGATTTCAAGTCGAAATTTATCCTCACAACAATGCTATGGGTGCTGCTGCGCTTCAAGGAAAATATGGTAATCCTCCTCACTGGCGTTATCGAGTTGGTCAACTGTTGTCAGGCATAAATCCCTATTCAGAGTCTTCTGCTTTGTCTCTCATGTGTGTTGCCACACGTCCGCAGAAAATCAGTCCCCAACCCAGGTAAATAATAATATGAAGATCTTGCTAGTCCATAACCAATATCGGCAGTTAGGAGGAGAAGACTCAATTCTGGCTACAGAAGCAAAACTGTTAGAGTCTTACGGTCATCAAGTATATCGCTATCAAGTCAGTAATCATCAAGCCGAGGAGATGAATCCTTGGACTTTGACCAAAGCCACCCTCTGGAATAGTGAGGTTCATCAAGAAATTAGAACTTTAATCAAGAAATTTAAACCCCAAATTGCCCATTTTCATAACACTTTTCCCTTAATTTCTCCTGCTGCTTATTACGCAGCACAGGTGGAAGGAGTTCCTGTAGTGCAAACAATTCACAATTTTCGGCTTCTGTGCGCTAATGCTCTATTTTTTCGGAGTGGTAAAGTTTGCGAAGAATGTTTAATTCAAAAAAATCCTCTGCCAGGAATTATCCACTCTTGCTACCGCAATAGTAGAACTGCCAGTACTGCCGCGGCTTTGACCGTTAAATTACACTCATTGATTGGCACTTGGTCAAAGGCGATAGATACCTTTATCGTTTACAGTCATTTTGCCCATAAAAAACTGGTTCAGGGTGGATTACCGACTGAGAAGATAGCTTTTAAAACCAACTTTCTTTATCCTGTTCCTCAAGTAGGAGATGGTTCGGGTAATTACGCCTTGTTTGTTGGCAGACTTGCCCCTGAAAAGGGCATCAATGTGATGCTTGAAGCTTGGAAACAACTAGGCAATAAAATACCTTTAAAAATAGTCGGGGATGGTCCATTAGCGGCTGATGTAGTTAAAGCCATAAAAGATATTCCTGGAGTGGAGTGGCTTGGTAGCAAGCCCCTGGCAGATGTATATGAATTAATGAAACAAGCTTCTTTTTTGGTTATACCTTCCGAGTGGTATGAGACTTTTGGCAGAGTGGGGATCGAAGCATTGGCAACAGGGACTCCACTATTGGTATCAGAAATTGGCGCCCTGGCAGAATTAGTTACGCCAGAGAACGGACTCTTGTTCAATCCTGGCGACTCTAATGATTTAGCAGTAAAAGTAAAATCATTAGTTGCCCACCCCCACAAGCTGATGCAAATGCGCCAGGGGGCAAGACAATCATTTGAAGCTAAATACTTGGCTACTGACAACTACCATCGGCTGATGGAAATTTACAACGCTCTAATATATAAATCACAAGCAGCCATAGCTAATTAAGATCAAGCAGTGGCAAATAGGGTGTTGCTAATTAAAGGGATGACATGTCTAACTATTAAGGTTTATAGCTATTAGCTTTCTGTGATTAAGAAAAAAGTTAGCTGTACAAATCATCCCCTAACTGGGCAACGCCACAAATAGTATTGAATTATAATAAACATGTTTTCTTTAGGATTTAACTCTCAGAAAATTAGGTTAATTTACTTTTTTTTAATGGGAGTCATTTTGGCATTTTTCTTGCCAACATTGCTCAGTAGTAAAGCAGAAGTACAGACAGCAATCAATTTTGAATTTCCCCCAGGAAGTGTCGTTGATCTGGTTTCAGAATATGACGTTATCCCTGACGATGGATTAGACGATACGGCAGGAATCCAAAAAGCTTTAAATGAAAATGCCGATCAAAATCGAATAATCTATTTTAGAAACGGTGTTTATGATGTTTCAGATACCCTGACACTGGTAGGAGCTCGCCGATTTAATACACTCCAAGGTCAAAATGAAGCCAAGACAATTATACGCTTAAGAGATCGCGCTCCTCTATTTGCCGCTGAAATTGGTGAGCGAAAACCACTATTAAACATTCCTCCTGGAGAGAGTGCTGACCGTTTTCAAAATGCGATCTATAATCTTACTTTTGATGTGGGTCGGGGAAATCCCATGGCTGATGGACTTTGGTTTATCAGTAATAATCAAGGAGGTTTAAGACAGGTTACGATCAAGTCTTCATCAAATCAAGAAGGGATCGGATTATCTTTAGCTGATGGTCTCAATGGTCCTATGTTAGCCAAAGAAATCACAATCGAAGGTTTTCAGATCGGCATTCGCACAGGTAATGCCGTAAATAGTCAAACCTTTGAAGGTATTCAGCTTCGTAATCAAGGATTTACTGGAATATACAATACCCAGCAAGTAATTAATATTAGAAAGCTAGTTAGCGAACAACAACTACCTATACCCCCCCTAATTAGTGGCGAGAAAGCTGACAATGCTATTCATTGGTTTGGTTTAACAACCATTATTGACTCTAAACTCAAATATACGGGAGAAGGGTCTGCGCCATATGCTATATCTGCTGTTGGCAATGCATATGCTAGAAACATTTCTCTAGAAGGCTACCAGAATGCGGCTTTTTTGGATTACGCAAACTTCCGACAAAGTTTGGTAAAAAATGAATTACTTCCCCTAGATGGCGCAGGAATTACTGAATGGAAAAAATCTTATCGCGAAGATTCACAAACTAACTTAGTGAGTCGTTTATTTGAGCAGGGAATTAGCAAGTCATTAACTTTAGGAGTAAAGGAGACTCCAGATGTGCCTTGGGATAAGACTTCTCAATGGGTAAATGTAGCTGATTTTATGAGTGGAGATGGACAGAGTGATGCAACGGCTGCATTCCAAGCCGCTATAGATTCGATGAAAGTTGGTGGGAGACATGAAGGTAAGACAACTCTTTATATCCCTAGTGGTATCAAATATAGACTTAATGGGGTAGTAGAAATATCAGGTCCTGTCCGCCGCATTATCGGACTCGCAGGTCGAATTCAAGGAACTGTTGATGGTGTTACGTCGGGTGGGTTTCGGATTGTAGATTCAGGGCAAATGGATGCACCTCTAATTAGATTTGAGCGGTTGTCTGGCTTTGGCTCCAATTTTCTGTTGGAACATCAGAGTAAGCGAGAGGTGGCGGTAGTTAACACGGCGGGAGTAAAAATTACTTCTACTGGTAGTGGCGACTTTTATTTAGAAGATGTGGTAGCTACTTTTGCCAGATTTAAAAATGCTCAGCAAAGAATTTGGGCTAGGCAATTTAATCTGGAAGGACGAGGAACCAAAATAACTAATCGTGGAGCCAGATTGTGGGTTTTTGGGCTTAAAACAGAAAAATTTGGTACCGTGATAGACACTTCATCAGGAGGGTTTACCGAAGTAATTGGCGGATTAATCTATCGTGTCGCTAAAACCATAGATGATAATGCTCCTATGTTTTCAATTACTGATGCCCATGCAACTTTTGCTGGTATTGGCGAAATGGATGGAACTGCTGCCAAAGAGAGACATTATTCAACAATTATTTCGGAAACGAGAAACCATAACTTAAGGACTGGAAAACGAGAGCGATTTCAACCTGGTCGACATAATGGTTCTTGTGTACTTTATTTATACATCGGAGCAACTCAATATCCACCAAAAATTTATGCTAAAGCTATAGAGAAGAGTTTTTAAATTATTTAGTTAACTAGTTGACCTTAATCAAAAATAATTAGATACATCATTGAATAAAATGCACAATGATTAACCCCGAAGAATCTTATGAATTTACGACAAAATCTAAGAGCAACAAAGCTGGTAATAAGGGCTTTATTACTAGCTCCACTTTGAATTTATATGCTTTTACTACTGCTTTTTTTTCTCGTATAATTGATACTTTAGGTGCCCCATCAATAATTAATTTTATTCACTTTGCTGTTATTCCTTTGGCATGTATCATTACATTACTTACTAGTAAACATAATAACAAAGAGAGAATCAGAACGACTAACTTAGTTTTAGGAGCACTGTTTCTACTCTTGATTACGATTATAGTGAGTGCCATTGTCAACGAAGCTGGAATGATCAATGTAATACTTGATTTTATGCTATTGGCAGAACCATTTATATTTCTAGTATCTATAATTTATGTTCCCATATCAGCAGCAAAATTTATTAGATTAAAAAAGTGGGTCTTTAGATGTTTTTGGATTCATTTGTCATTGGTTTTTATTCAAAAATATATATTAAAAACTGATACTTGGGCTTGGTTAGGAATGGAGGGAGCAGATAGAATTCAAGGAGCATTTTTTATCTCTGGTGCAGGACATGTTGTAGGATGTTCTGTATCTTTAATGTTTGCTGTATATTACTTTGCTCAAGCTAAAAAATCCCCAATGTGGTTAAGAATATTAGTTGTCATTTTAGCAATGTGGAATATTATTATCGCTGATGGAAAGCAAGTTCTTTTTGCTTTTATGCTGGCGATGGTTTTACTATTTTTAATTAAATTAAATGATATTACCGCTGTCTTTCAATACCTAATTGGTGGAGCAATCTTGGGCATTGTACTCTGGTGGTGTATAGCAAATGTACCCGCTTTTGCCGCTTTCAATACTTGGATTAGACCAGAAATTTATGGACCAGATGGTGATGCAACACTTCTGAAAACATCGGTCTTTAGAATTATTCCAACCCATTATGATTCAATTTTAAATTATTTTTTTGGATTAGGACCTGGTCATACTGTAGGACGTTTAGGGGGATGGATGCTACCTAAATATGCGGATTTACTGGAACCTTTGGGTTCAACCATACATCCTGCTTCGAAAGAAGCATGGCAAGCAGTTGGTAGCAGTTGGTTAGGAAATCAATCCAGTATGTTTTCTCCTTTATTTGGTTGGGCAGGTATCTGGGGGGACTTAGGATTTATGGGATTGGCAGCTTATCTTTATCTTTGTTTTATTGTGTGGCAGCGTATATGCGTGACAGATATTACACGCTTTTTTATGCTAACAGTATTTGTTTTTGGCTGGATATTTTCTCAAATGGAAGAGCCTGGTTATATGCTTTCTGTTTCCTATATCTTGGGTATTCATTATCAGGAACACATGATTAATAAAACTAAAAGTCAATATTGATGATTCAAATAAAATTAGATTGAAGCTAAAAATTGCTGAATTTTAGTGAGAGATGAACGCAATATATCCAGCTTTTTATTCTTATGAATAATTATACAAAAAAGATTAAGATTCTCAAAAAAACTAGTAAAAATGCATGCCAAAGCTGGGAAATTTGGTTGGTACTAAGTAATATAATAGTTATTGTTATAGCAACATTATCACCCTTTAAATTTATTGAACGAGATCACTTATATTTAATGATGATGTTAAAAGGTTTTTTTAGACCTAATAGTGACATCTATGATGTAATTGCTAATATCTTACTTTTTCTGCCCTTTGGGTTCGGGTTCGGGAAAATATTTCAGCAGCGATTTTCTAGCAATTTAGTACTTTTAACTATTAGTCTCTTGCTCAGTACTACAGTATCTCTAATTGTGGAAACCCTCCAAATTTATCTCCCGACAAGAACTCCTAATTTTATTGACCTTCTCTCTAATATCTTGGGTGGGGTTCTGGGGACAGTTATTTGGTTCTGTTGTCAGTTTATTTGGAGGTATTTTCAACTACTTGATTTGAGCAAAAATAAACTATTGTTTGTGACCTTGAGTTACGCCTCACTGATATTTTGCTTGATGATTTCTCTTCCTCGTACTCATAACTTTAGCAACTGGAATCCTAACTTTCCCTTATTAATTGGCAATGAGCAAACAGGCGATCGCCCTTGGCGGGGAAGGATCAAGCAGGTTTATTTTGCGACTCATTCCTTGTCGGAACAGGAAATAGCACAGACATTTACTAAAGAACAGCCCCGAGCAACTACGCCTTGGTTCACGGGCTATCAACTGACAGGAAATAGTGATTATCCAGACCAAAATGAGCGATCGCCAAATTTAGAATGGCAAGAAGTTCCGCCAACGAAGAAGAACGAAGGAATGATATCTCTGAGCCAACAGCACTGGTTACTAACACCAGAACCAGCTACTAAGTTAAACCAAGCTATTCAACAAACATCTCAATTTAGTCTTTTAACCACGGTTGCCACCAGAGATATTCACCAGACTGGACCAGCTCGAATTATATCTCTCTCAGCTAGCCCTTTTCGGCGCAATCTGACCATTGGACAGCAGGGTTCTGGGGTGATAGTCCGTTTGCGAACACCTCTCAGCGGACTCGGTGCAACCAATACCAATCTAACTTTTCCTAACATCTTGGGAGACACCAAACCCCATCAGTTGTTGTTTAACTTTGATGGCAAAACCTTACAGCTATTCGTTGATCGCCCATCAGAAGTATATACCTTGAACCTATCACCAGAAGTTTTATTTTTCCATTTTTTACCAGCTATCGGTATTCGCGGCTTTCAAATTACCCCCACGAACAAATGGATGCTACAGCTAGCCTTTTATGGGCTAATGCTAGTTCCACCAGCAGCTTTGGTGGTGTTGTTCAAGTTTAACCACATCACGCCAGAAAATACTGCTTGAAGTTAGATTTTCTGCTTAAACACTGAAATTTATTGAACATTAAAAACTCATGAGTAACAACCAACGTAAATCCCCCAAAGTTAGTATTGGTATTCCCGTATATAATGGAGAGAAATATTTAGAACTAGCCCTTGATTCATTGATTCAACAGTCCTTTACAGATTTTGAAATCATTATCTGTGATAATGCCTCAACAGATAGAACCGAATCAATTTGTCGTTCATATCAATCTCGGGATGAGAGAATTTTCTATTACAGAAATGAGACTAATTTAGGAGCCGCAGGCAATTACAAAAAAGTATTTCAACTAGCCCAAGGAGAGTTTTTCAAATGGATGGCTCACGACGATCGCTGTTCTCCTAATTATTTAGCAGAGTGTGTCCAGGCTCTAGAAGCAGATCCTGAGATTGTCATGACCTTTCCGCGATTTGAATTAATTGATGAAAGCGATCGCACCTATCCCATAATTAAAAAGAATACCTACCTCACCCCAGAATTAACTATCACTACTAATCCCGAGCGGAATTTTATGTCCTCTAGCCCCAGTGAACGTTATGGAGAAGTTCTATTTAAAACCACCGAATGTTATGAATTCTTTGGCTTAGCTCGCCGAGAGATCATTGAACGCACTTCCCAACATGATGCTTACTATGGTTCCGATAAAGTACTGCTGTGTGAACTAGCCATGATGGGCAAAATCAAAGAAGTGAATAGTGCCACTGGCTATTTTAGAATTCATGGTGAACAGTCTCAATCGCTCAAAAGTCATAAAGAACGCTCTCAATGGATTTCCCCTAATTTATCTTATGGTGTATTTCTATCTCGGGTTAAATGCCTTCAAGGTTATTATCACAGTATCTTTGCCTATTCTGTTCCTTTATCAGAGCGCATCAAGTGTTTCTGGATTCTCACCAGTTGGACAATTGATTTAGGAAACTGGATGTTAATGCTCAACGAAATCTTGCAGTTCAAACCCAAGGTTAAACAAGAGAGATTAGGTAGTTCTTAAAAGCGTTGCTGGTTAGAGTAATGATGTACAACAAAATAATACTGTTTTAAGCTCTTGTAAAGCGGTATTATTTTGAGATAAAGATGGATAAGTGAGATAATACTTCATTATTACGTAATCAGCAATTCCCTCTTAATTATTAATTGCGACTAATTTCTACTCCTGCGCGCCCACATCAGGCAAATTTCACAGAATCACAAAATATGGTGCGCGCCAATGCTGATAACTTACTCATAATAAACATGAATAGCAATACCATTATAGTCACCTCTACAGATCGAGGTTTTTTACCCGCAGCATGTTGTCAACTATACTCGGCATATACCCATCTTCAAGATAAGCATGATGCCAAATTGTATCTTGTCTGTTGCGATGTCGACGACACAGATCTAGCTCAAGCCAAAGCGATGTTTGCTGCACGAGGAATGGAGGTGGTCATCATTCATACTCCAGAAATTGCCGCTAAGATCGAAACTATCAAAGGTCGTCGTTGGCCACGGGCAGCTTACTTGCGACTTTATTTTGATCAGAT
>JBCCDL010000200.1:0-8587 GCA_039030815.1 Cyanobacteria bacterium P01_A01_bin.83
GCGTTCACAACAGCAAGAAAAAGCAGCGAAAGAGCATCTTCAGCGTCGAGCCTTAGAACTATTGATGGAAGTTGACCCTGTCAGTCAGGGAGATCTAACGGTGCGCGTAAAAGTAGAAGAAGATGAGATTGGCACCATTGGGGATTCTTACAACGCCACCATTGAAAGTCTACGTAAACTAGTGGCTCAGGTAAAAGATGCCGCTGGTCAGGTTTCAGCCACTACCAGCGACAAAAATCTTTCCCTCAAAGAGCTATCTACGGGAGCATCAGTTCAAACTACAGAGATCAACGCCGCCCTAGACAGAATCAAAGGCATCACCAACTCGATTCAGGCGGTAGCCAATAACGCTCAGGCAGCAGAGGCAGCAATGATCAAAGCCACTGATACGGTCAAGGCGGGAGATGATGCCATGAACCAGACTGTAGAAGGTTTCCAAGAAATACGCAAGACCGTAGCGGCTACTGCCAAAAAAGTCAAGCGTCTGGGTGAATCATCACAAAAAATCTCCAAGGTAGTCAACGTGATTGGTAGCTTTGCCGATCAGACTAACCTGTTGGCACTAAATGCTTCGATTGAGGCGGCTCATGCAGGAGAAGAAGGCAGAGGTTTTGCCGTGGTAGCAGATGAAGTGCGATCGCTGGCTCGTCAGTCTGCGGAGGCAACGGCAGAAATTGAGGCATTAGTAGCAGAGATCCAATCAGAAACTAACGAAGTGGTAGCGGCGATGGAGGCGGGAACAGAACAAGTAGTCTCGGGAACCAAATTAATTGACAAAACTCGCTTGTCGCTGATTCAAATTGCTGATGTTAGTCAAGAGATCAATCAGCTAGTGGGGGAAATCGCCGCCGCGACGGTAGAACAGTCTCAAGATTCTGAAGTAGTCAGTCAAACTATGGTTGAGGTTGCTGCCATCTCTAGCAAAACTGCCGCTGAAGCTGGGGAGGTATCGGCATCTTTCCAAGATTTACTCAACGTAGCTCAACAGCTACAAAATAGTGTGGCTCAATTTAAAGTCAGCTAACTAAGTTATTGAAAGCTAATTTATGACTAATTTTATTGAGATTTCTACGTTCTATGACTAATTCTGCTCACTATCAACCCTCACAACCCCCAGCTAACAATATTTCCCCTAGATTAATTTCTGCTTCTTGGTGGCAAAGACAAAGTATTCGCTTTAAAACGATTGTTTTAGCGATCGCTCTGGGCACAATTCCTACCTTAGCCGTAGGTTCTCTGTTGTATAAGGTTGCTGCTCAAGATTTAGAACAACAAATTACGGCATTGCCCAAAACTCAGGTGCGGGATCTGCAAAATCAGCTCACTGTGTTTATGGGCGATCGCCTGAATGATATTGAGATGATGGCAACTTTGCCTATTTTGACCGATTCTAAGCTGAGGGAAGTTGCCACCTCTGCCGACAAGTCGGCTGCCCTACAAAAAATTCAAGACGCTTACGGTTTCTATAACAGTATTGCTGTGTTTGATACTCAAGGTGAGTTTATTGCCAAGACTGACGGTAAGAGCCTGGGGAATCATCTTAATCGAGACTATATTCAAGCAGCGATCGCCGCTGATGGAGCCATCATTAGTCAACCGAGAATCTCTACTAGTTCTGGTATTTTTAGTATTTATACCGCAGCTCCCATCAAAGATCGGGTTACGGGAGAAACTATTGGCTTTGTGCGAGCCAGAATGCCTGTTGAAGCACTTAAGAGTTTATTCAAGGATCTTAATACTAGTCAAAGTAGCCAGTATTATCTTTTGGATGAGAACGGGCAAATTTTTCTAGGATCTGCTGGGGAATATATCGTTAAGACTAAAAGTGATGGCTCCCAGGCTGATGATGACCAAGATACCTATCAAGCAGTTACCGCCGCAGCAATCTTTGAAGATACGAATGAACTGTTAACTAGCTCTGATTTAGCTACGGAAGTGGCATTTAACCGCCAAAGCAATCGCCAAGAGTTCTTAGCCTATGCTCCGCCGCAAACAGCGGCAGGATTTCCGACATTAAATTGGCAGGCAATTGTCGCTCAAGATACCGCAGTTGTTTTTGCTCCCCAAAAAAAGCTGAGATTAGTATTTATACTTGGTACAGGCTTGGTCGCTTTAGGAGTAGGTGCGATCGCTTATGCTGTGGCAAATCGTCTAGTCCGTCCTATTTTAGAAGCGGCTAAGACGGTACAAAAAATTGGTCGGGGAAATTTTGATGTCAGAGTCCAAATTGCGGGTACCGATGAGATTGCCCAACTGGGAGATGACATTAACAGTATGGCTCAGAAGTTAGCTGGCTTTGTGCAAACTCAAACCGTCATAGTTCAACAATCAGAATCGATTAAAAATATAACCTTGCACTTAGCTAATGCCACCGAGCAAGCAGAAATCTTAGACTTGGCAGTTCAAGCTAGCTGTCAAACACTTAACTCGATACGAGTTGTTTATTATCAGTTGTCACCGTTACACCGCCGTAAAACGACGGTGCCTTCTTACGAAAGTTGCTCATGGGGGAGACCCCCAAGACCGCACTTTCGCGCTGCGGTGACTTCATCAAATCAAACAGATAATATAATCGCCGAAGCTGTTGCCCCAGGTTATCCTGCAATTCCAGATTCAATTGCAGAACTAAACTTTATTGCTGAATATCAAGCCCAAAATGGAGCCGAGTCAGTACAGGCAATCAATAATTTAGCCCAAGCAGATTTGCCTATGTCGATGAAGCAACACTTAACTTCATTAGATATTCAATCTTGCTTGATTGCTCCTGTAGTCTTGGCTAGTGAAATTACTGAACACTCGGCATTAGAAGGCAACTTAGAGACTACTGGCACTAAACTAGATGGATTATTAATAGTTCATCAAGCCACTACTCCTCACCAGTGGCGCGATGAAGATCTAAAATTTATGACTCAAGTTGCCACTCAAGTCAGTTTTGCTATTAGTCGCATTCAGCTTTTCCAACAACAACAGCTAGCCCAAGCTCAATCAAAATCTGCTAAAGAAGCAATCCAAAGGCGTGCTTTAAGTTTGTTACAGGAAGTATATGATGTTGCTGAAGGAAATTTAACGATTCGCGCCCAAGTTACAAACGATGAGATAGGCACTATTGCCGATTCTTATAATTCGACGATTGAAAGTTTGCAAAAGCTGGTTAATCAAACCAAAACGGCAGTTATTGAGGTGCAAAGTAACACTTCTAGTAATAATTTGGCGATCCAAGCTTTAGCCGAAGAAACTGTGACACAAGCAACAGCAATTGATCAGATGCTAGAACAGGTTAAGGGGATGGAGCAGTCAATTAATTTAGTGGCAACTCAAGCCAATCAAGCCGAAAAATTTGTGGAACAAGCCACGATAACTATTCAAAGCGGCGATCAGGCAATGAATCGTACAGTTGCCGAAATTAATACCGCACAACAGACTATTACCCAAACAGCCAACAAAGCCGAAAAATTGGGTGAATCATCACAAGAAATTTCTCAGGCAGTAAATTTAATCAGTCGCTTTGCCGCCCAAACTCACCTCTTAGCTCTTAAAGCCTCAATTGAAGCAGCCCGTGCAGGAGAACAAGGAAAGGGCTTTGCCGTAATCGCTGATGAGGTTCGCTCCCTGGCAACCCAATCTGCTGAAGCTACCGCTGAAATTGAAACCTTGGTCAACAAAATTCAACTAGAAACCAGTGAAGTGGTGGCAGCGATGAATCAGGGAGCAGGACAAATTGCTTCAGGTAACGAATTGGTGCAGCAGACTCGCCACAGCCTGACTCAAATCAGCCAGGTAAGCAACGAAATTAGCCAGCTAGTAGGTTCAATTACCCATGCCACCCAAGAGCAATCAGCAACTTCAGCCCAAGTAACCCAAACTATCTTCGAGGTTGCTCAAATCGCTAACAACAATTCCCAAGGAGCAACCCAAGTATCCCATTCCATTCAACAGCTTTCTGCGATCGCTGACAAGCTGCAATTAGATATTGCCAAATTTAAAACTTAGTCCTACCTGCCCTGCTCATAAATTGCCAACCATACTTAAACCATGTCACTCAATCCCGATATCCGCGACCAAGCGTATCAATTTTTTATTGAAGAAGCCCAAGAGCTATTACAGGTTCTAGAATCGGGTTTACTTGATCTTCGTCATGACCATAGCACTCCCAAGGTGCATGAACTAATGCGAGCGGCTCATTCAATTAAAGGCGGTGCTGCTAGCGTTGAGTTAAGCGTGATTGAATTATTGGCTCATCGTCTCGAAGATTTTTTTAAAGCTCTCTATAGTGACGAGGTTGAGTTTGATGGTGAGTTAGAAAGCTTATTGCTTCAGGGATATGATTGTCTTTCCCATCCTTTAACCGAGCAAATTGAAGCGGGAACTTTTGATCAAGAGGCGGCTCTGTTAACCGCTGAACCAGTTTTTGCTGCTTTAGAAACAAGATTAGAAAACGCCTTAAAAAATGCCGATAATTATATTCCCAGCTCTAACGACTTAGGGGTAGATATTGTTGCTTCCATTTTTGAAGTGGATGTAGTTCAAGCTTTAGAGCATCTGCAAGAAGTCAGCGACAATCTTGATAACTTTGATCCAGCCGCAGAATTGCAGACTACTTTAGAGATGTTTGCTGGATTTGCTGAACTATTTAATTTACCTGGATTTACTGGGATTGTGCAAACGGCTCAAGCTGCATTGTCTCAAAATCCGCAGCAGGCAGCAGCAATTATTAATGCTACCGTACAAGACTGCACTATTGCCAAAGATCAGGTCTTAGCAGGAGATCGCATTCAAGGGGGAACGGTTTCACCTGCTTTAGCTGCTTTAGCTGGGGTACAAAATGCAGAGCTTAATCTCGATGCTGAATCTAGCTGGGCTTTGGATGAGATTGATTCAGATCAAGAACAACTTTGGTCTAATACGACGGTAAATGAGCCTTCAGGGGAAGATATTTTTAGCGCCATTCCTGAACCTCAGGTTGAGGAGGATTGGAATAACTCTCTCGAAGCTGAAACAGGTAATAACGATTCTGATCTTAGTTTTGCTGAAATTACTGTAGACCAAGATAGCCTCTGGGCAGAAACAATTACTAACGAATCTCAGGTGGAGCAAGAGTCTGGGGATGAAACTGAATCGGAAGTTGATGATCTTGACCAGATTTTTGGTACTGTTCCTGATGAAACTAATAGTAATGAAGCTAATGACAATTTATGGTCAACGTTCATCGGGACTCAGCCTACATGCGGGCAAGCCCTTTGTGATGCTGCGTTGACTTCGTCACAAACTCCATCAACCGAACCTTTAGCAGAGGATATTTTTGCTATTATCCCAGAAGAGAATCAGGTTGAGCAATCTAACGCTGCTGAAGAAGCTGACGAATTTAATCAGCTTTTCAACCAAGTTACGCCTCAATCCCCTGAGATAGAAGCAATTAATGATCCTGATGCAGTAGTCGATGATATCAGTGCCATATTTGGGTTAGTTGCTGATGAAGAGGTCGATTCAACTGAGGCAGTAGCTAGAGAAACTGATGAGATAACCGAATCTGCTCCTGAAGTGGTGGAAAATTCAACTACAGATAGTTTCCCCCAACCTGATAACCTCACAGCAGCAATTGAATCGATTGAAGATATTTTTGATACTTTGCCCCAGGTTGAGGTTGAGTCGAATCCTCTAGCATCAACCCCAGCCAAACCTACCAAGTCAAAACCAACCGTTTCTAAATCCGATAATAAAACTAAAGCGACTGCCAAACTATCAGTTCGGGTAGACCTAAATCGTCTAGAACGGATGAATAATCTAGTGGGGGAACTCACTATTAACCGTAATAGTTTGGCTTTACAAAATGAACAGCTTCAAGGCAATGTATCTGAGTTAGGACAAAAATTTATCCGCTTTCGAGAAGTCACCCGAAAGCTCAGAGAAATAGCCGACCAAATGCTGGTGGAAAAGCGTTCCCAGTCATCTCTTCCCCTTTCTAGCCAGCCACAATCTTCTTCTCAAGAGGCGGTAAATGAGCTAGTGGGGTTTGATGCCCTAGAAATGGATAGCTACAACATCCTTTATTCTTCTCTTCAGGATGTATTAGAAGAGACAGTACAGCTAGAGGAAAGCGTTGAGGACATTACTATCTTTGCTCAACAATCTAATGGCACCATCAACAGCCAACGGCAAATGCTGGAGCAAATGCGCGATGAACTGATGTGGGTCAGAATGTTACCCCTAGATAAGATTCTCCAACGTTTTCCCCGCACCTTAAGAGAATTATCCACCAAATATCACAAACCAGTTGACTTAAAATTGCAGGGTACTGGCGTTTTGGTAGATAAGGCGATTCTAGAAAAGCTATCTGATCCACTATTGCACTTGTTACGTAATGGTTTTGATCATGGAATAGAAGAATCGATGATTCGCACCCAGCAAGGTAAATCGGCTACTGGTTTAATTTCAATTTCCGCTTATTATCAGGGTAATCAAACCGTGATTGAGGTTAAGGATGATGGTCAAGGACTTGACTTGACTAAAATCAGGCAAAAAGCCATAGAAAAAGGCTTGATTTCGGCTCAAGAAGCCGCTACTGCTAGCCAAGAACAAATATTCGATTTGATTTTTGAACCAGGTTTCTCCACCGCCAGTACAGTTAGCGAACTTTCAGGGCGCGGGGTGGGGATGAATATTGTGCGATCGCAAATTGAAACTCTCAAGGGTAGAATCAGCGTCGCCTCAACTCCTGGTCAGGGTTGCACCTTTACGATGCGTCTTCCTCTAACCTTAACTATTGCCAAGCTCTTGGTTTGCTCTCTGGGAGCTACTGCTTTTGCTATTCCTTCAGATAGTATTGCCGAAATTATTATTCCTACCTCCCAACAAGTTAAGTTTGCTAACGAGCAGAGATTATTATCTTTTAACCACAAGTTAATTCCCATCTATCCCCTAAAGGAAATCCTGTCCTACAATTGCCCAATTTCTAACCTAAACTCCTATAGCGCAACCTTTAAAACCATCGACCCTCCTCAAGACTGGTCAGCACCACTGTTACTATTACGCCGAGGTCAGCAATTGTTTGCTCTAGAAATTGCCAGCCTACTGAGCGAGCAAGAATTGGTAATTAAGCCCTACGGCAAAGAAATCGCTGCTCCCACTTATAGCTATGGCTGTACTATTCTAAGTGACGGTAGCTTGATTCCTGTCTTTGATGGGGTAGCTTTGATTGGCACCATCTTAGGGGAAGATAATAGTTCGTTGACTTCTTCTCGCTCTTCTACGGTATCAGTAGAAGTAGATCAAGGTATGGTCGATCATGCTGGAGAACAGCAAAATACTGATGTTAAAACCATCATGATTGTTGATGATTCTACTGCCCTCAGACGGACGATGGCTTTAACCTTAGAAAAAGAGGGTTATCGAGTAGTACAAAAAAAAGATGGTAAGGATGCCCTTGATGGTTTTAAACAAAATCCTGATTTGGATCTAATCATTTGTGACGTAGAAATGCCAGTGATGAACGGTTTTGAGTTTCTAGGAATGCGTCGTCGAGATTCTGCTCTGTTTAAAATTCCCACTTTTATGTTGACTTCTCGGAGTGGAGCCAAACATCGCAATTTGGCTAAACAGCTCGGTGCTAACGGCTATTTTACTAAGCCCTATGTAGAACAAGATTTCCTCAAAGAAGTTAATCAGGTCTTAGGTAATAATCAACAAGCTAATAATCAACAATCAAGCTATCATTCTGAGCCCAAAACTATCTTAATTGTTGATGATTCTTCGGCATTAAGACGCACTCTCGCCCTTAGTCTTGAGCAACAAGGCTATCGAGTACTTCAAGGTCGAGATGGAGCCGAAGGACTACAGCAGCTGCGGGATAATCTGCAAACTGATCTGGTTATTTGCGATTTGGAAATGCCTAACGTCAATGGCTTTGAATTTCTAACTGCTCGCCGTCAGGAGCCACAGTTGACCAAGATTCCTGTAATTATGCTCACTTCTCGTACTAGTGATAAACATCGTGCTTTGGCTAGTAGTCTAGGAGCAGCAGGATTTTTTAGTAAGCCTTATGTAGAGTCACAGTTTATGTCTCAAATCGAAGAATATCTCAATCAATAGTAGTCCTGTGGGCAACCTTATTGACTGCAATTGATTTCTTGGCTGTTTTTGATCGATAAGTTTATAAAATAATGAGTAATTTAATCGTTAATTCTAGTTTTAATATATCTGCTAACACCAGTCTAGTTAAACTGATCTTATTTACCATCGGTAAATTGACGCTGGCATTACCAATTTTACAAGTACAAAAAATTGTTAAACAAAATCAGCTTTATGGCAGTGGATTAAGCCACGTTAATCTTACTCATCTGCCAGAACAAGACGTAGCAGTTGTCGATTTACACCAAAAACTGTTTGGAGTTGCTCTACCCCAGACAGAAGCTAACGGGTATTTTATTATTAGCCAAAATGTAGGGACAGAACCTCTGGGTATTTTTGTGGCTCAGGCTCCCAACTTGATTGATGTTCCACAATCACAAATTCGTATCTTACCCAATTCTTATCGCCACGCCGACACCTTAGAAATTGCCAGTCATGTAGCTATCATTGATCAAGGTGAAAC
>JBCCDL010000201.1:0-8584 GCA_039030815.1 Cyanobacteria bacterium P01_A01_bin.83
CACAGCATCAGAGGCAAACGTACCTGCTTGGATGCAAAAATCTCAAGGATTGGAAAAATTGAAAGAAACTGCCATTGAAACCCCTGAAGCGGAATTAGTAACCGAGACGGTAGAACCAGAATTAGACGAAGACTTTATCTGGTCATCTCAAGTTTTAGCCAAAAGTGGTAGAACAGCAGAAGATGTTTCCGAAGAAGAAATTAGCTGGCTGACAAAACTCCGCCAAGGATTAGGTAAAACCCGTATTGGGTTGGTTAATCAACTCAAATCCATTGTTGGTAAAGGACCTCTTAATGAGGATGCCGTAATGGAGATTGAAAGCATCTTACTCCAGGCAGATGTGGGTATTGAGGCTACTGACTACATTATTGAAACATTGCAAACCAAATTAAAATCAGAAGCCTTGCCACCCGATCAGGCGATCGCTTATCTTAAAACTATCCTGCAAGATATTCTGGATAAACCCTTGGCAGGAAAAGAAGACAACGCTTTTGTTCCTGAAAAAGATCAGTTTAATATCTGGCTGCTAACAGGAGTCAATGGGGCAGGAAAGACTACTACTATCGGCAAATTGGCTAACCTGGGACAGAAATCTGGCTATAGTTGTCTGATTGCGGCGGCAGATACTTTTCGGGCGGCGGCGGTACAGCAGGTTAAGGTATGGGGAGAGCGAACCAATACTCAAGTCATTGCTAACCCAGGTCAAAACACCGATCCTGCTGCGGTAGTATTTGATGCCATTACTGCCGCTCAAGCCAAAAATACAGAATTACTTTTAGTAGACACCGCAGGGAGACTGCAAAACAAACAAAACTTAATGACGGAATTAGCTAAAATTCGTCGCATAATTGACAAAAAGGCTCCTAATGCTCAAGTAGAATCTTTACTAGTCTTAGATGCAACTTTAGGACAAAATGGCTTACGACAGGCTCAAGTATTTTCCGAAGCAGCAAACCTCAGTGGCGTAGTTTTGACTAAGCTAGACGGTAGTGCCAAAGGTGGTGTAGCCCTAGCCGTAACCCAGCAGCTAAATTTGCCGATTCGCTTTGTAGGTGCAGGAGAAGGAATTGAAGACTTACGACCTTTTTCTAGTTACGAATTCGTTGAGGCTTTACTTAATGGTTAAACAAATTACATGATTTTGTCAGAGTTTAGTTAAGATAGTGAACTTAATTTTTTTACGGTAATTTGTTGGCGTATTTGCTATTTCAGGTTATTATTAATCAACCTAATATTCGGTAAGTAAAATATCAGGGCTGTCTTGACGATTATTACTCTCCAGACAGTCATCAATTGGCTAGGTATAAAATCTACTTTTATATTATTTGATTGAATGTTTTAGTATTACTGTATCTTAAACTTATTTTTTGACTGATGAACTGAAAAAACAATGTCTAAGTTTGTAGAGGCAATGACTGTCGTATCTTCTCATAGCCATCCCTCTCAAGAAAGCAATAACCTAAGTGAGTCTTCACCAAAGAAGTCTAACCCCATTGTGGCACTTAAGGAATTAGTGGCTAATCTGCAAAGGGAACAGCACAAAATTCAAGATTTGCTTAGTTCCTTGGGCTTTGCCTTACGTAGCTTTAGCAATTTAAATCAATTCTTAGAATTGACTCCTTTGATGGCAGCTAGAGTTACAGATTCCATTGGTGGAGTCTTAATCTTATATAAAAATAATAAAGTACATTTAGAACAGGTACATTGCCAAGATAGCAAAGTTGGGTTGGAAGTTAGTCGCCTTTTTGAGGGCATCAATTATCAAATTAATCAGTCTGGGATCGACCCTCGCCAAACTATCAATGAGTCCTCTCAATTATCGGAAATTATCGATGATAAAATTAGCCAAGAATTAGATACAGTTCAATTTTTTGGCACTCCAATTCTGGTCAAAAATATTGAGCAAGGTCGTCTTTATGTTTTTAGCACTGAACCAGACTATTCTTGGACTCCTACCAAACGAAAGCTGACTCAACTGGTTGCCGATCAAACAGCAGTAGCGATCGCCAATCATGAGCTAACGGTGGAATTACGTTCCAAGGAAAGACAAGATCGAGAACTAGAAATTGCTTCAGAAATCCAGTTACGTTTATTACCCAGTAAATGTCCTCAAATTAAAGGACTAAGTATTGCCGCTAAATGCGAAACTGCGGGTAGCGTCGGCGGAGACTATTACGATTTTATTCCCACTAATTATGATCGATTGGAAAATAGTCAATCGGAAATTGGCTCTGATGTTCCCTGGAGCATTGTCATTGGCGATGTGATGGGGAAAGGGGTTCCCGCAGGGCTAATTATGACTATGACTAGAGGCATGTTACGAGCTGAAGTACTAAACCGACATTCTCCAGCACAGATTATGCGTCATCTCAATCGCGTAATGTATGCCGATCTGGAAAATTCCCATCGTTTTGTGAGTATGTTTTATTCAGAATACGATCCCCAACATCAAACTCTTGCTTTTACCAACGCCGCTCATAATCCGCCATTGCTATGGCGTAAAGCGACTAATACTTTGGAGAGATTAGACAGTTGGGGAATGCTGATCGGATTGGATATGGAATCGGAATATGAAGATGCCACGGTACAGCTAGCACCAGGAGATACAGTGATCTATTATACAGATGGCTTTACCGATGCTGCTAATGAAAATGGCGATCGCTTTGATGAAGAAAACCTCTGTCTTTGTTTTAAATGGGCTTGCCAACACCTAGAAACTCCTGATGAAATTCTCGACCACGTTTTTGCTCAGGTAAAACAGTTTAGCGGTGCTAATAAAAACTGTGGCGATGATATGACCTCAATTGTGATGCAAATTAAAGCAATTGGCTAATTCTAAAATCAGAAAATCCACCATGAATTATGATTCGGAAAGATATTTAGGTGGCGTTTTTGCTTTTCAAAGATTAAATTAGGTGCAAGTTGCACTATTATAATTTTTAAAAGTAATGGAAATCTTATTTAATGATCTCTCAATCCAAACCATAGTTGAGCATCATCATAGCTATTTCTTTTCTCTCACCAATCTTTTGGCTCAAATGATTGAAGATCCTGACATTTTGGGACAAATACAAGATGCTTGGTATAACTTTATTGATTCTGGTCAAGTCTGGGCATTGCTAATCGGAACATTTTTTGGCTATACCTTCAAAGGTTTTACAGGATAGTTTTTTATAGCTCTTGATCCCCAAGAAAATCAGCTTCTCCATCATTAGTTAACGCGAGTTCGGGAAGCTGAGAGGAAAAAACAATTTATATTACTTCAATTATCCGCAGCCGAAAATTGAATCTAATCAACTATGAATAGCTGATCTCAGTGATGGCGCCGCTACCAATTAGGGTTAATTCTATTCGGCTAACATCTTCTAGACCAATATTGACTGAACCTGTTAAACCATCGTCGGTGAGATTGCTCGTATCAAAACTGCCTAGAACTTGATTGCCTTCACCATAAGCAGTGATACTTCCTCCTACCTCTTCTACGTCAATTAGACTGACACTTTCTAGGTTGATTGGATCATGCCAATCAAAATAAAAGATACCACCAATATCATTGTCGTCGGGATTGCTGGAGTCTCCATCCTCTGAGAGGATTAAAACATTTCCTAAGGAGTCGCTAGCAAGATCAATGTCCCCTCCAGTAGGGTTAGCGGTATCAAAGATCATTGGTGATAAACCATCAGAGCTAATGGTAACACCAGTGAATTGATCGCTGATAATAGTTCCAGCAGCTAAATCTGATTCTTCAAAGTCTAGAGATTCTGTTTCCTCTCCACCGTTAATATAAAACAGAGCCTCTTCATACACCGCATTGCCAACTTCTCTACCCAAAATACGACCGTTAATATCCCCATCTTCAAAATGAATACCACCATAGAGACGAGAAAGACCAGCCTCATCTGCGGCTTCGGTAAAGGTTGACCATTCTAAAGTTGTCGTTTCGGCTGGAGTCAAACCAGGCTCAAAGCGAGACTCTCCCGCTTCAAAGGTGACATCAGCACCAAATTCATCACTTCCAGTGAATAATTGGAGAATTTCTGCTCCTGCTGCACTAAATGCACTGTGACCAGAAGTATACTCGGCAAAGGGAGGGGAAGGATCGCTACCAGGAGTTTGGAAGGTCAGAAAATCGGTGGCAAGAATGGTTTGAGTTCCTTGATTTGGCGTCCAAGCCTCAATGGCAAAGCCACCAAGATCTTCATTAAACTCACCAATTAGACCTAACTCCCCTAGTTCACGAACTGTACGAACGGGACGGGCATAATTGTAAAAAACTTTAGATTCCCAGGTGGCAACTCCAGCATCAAAGACGGCATTGCCTAGACCAAAAAATAACTGGACATCATCATCTAAGGTATTGTCATCTCGGGCGGAAACGAACTCCCCAAAAGTCATCCAAGTACCTGGGGGAAAAGAAGTTCCTCCGCCATCTTCCCAAAACTCGGCAATTAATTTTTGTTCATCTGTAAGATTGGCACTAAAATCAATAACTTGCTCTACCTGTTCGATAAATCCAGGATTGATGACATCACCAATCAGATCTTGGCTAATGTCTAAAACTTCACCAGTGTTTTCTAAAGTTATAGTCTGGGCATCTAAATCGACTTCTCCATCAACCAATAAGAAAGGTTCTGGTGCTTCGGGACGAAATTGTGCCCCAGACTCTAAAGCAAAAGGTGTAACATCACCCCATTGGGGAGTTAAGAAGTTTTGAATCCTAATTTCTGACCCTGGTTCGGCGTCAATAGGTACTAGTTCTGGTGTCCACAGCTCAATATTAATCGCATCTCCAGCAAGATTACTTGGTTCGTAACCAGTAATATCGGAATAGGGAACACCCAAAATGCCTTCAGGGTTTTCTCCAGTTTGATTAGAACCATCCTCTCGGCGAAATTCTAACAACGCTTGAGCCGAAACATTGCCGATTCCCGCGGCAGTAGTGACGTCTGTAGTAGTATTTTCAGGATCGAAACCAAGTTCCCTCATCAAGTCGTCAAAGATCTCTACCTGATCGGGAAATAACTCCGTCAAAACCCTATAAGCAGCAAAGCTAATGGCTTCTGTTTTATTAGCTTCGGTAATTTCTGCTTCAGGTCGCTGAAGATCATCTCCTAGCTGAGTTGCGATCGCTGTAGGATCGTAAGCTGCCCAGGCATCAAATGCCGCAGTGTGTACCATAGCATATGCTCTAGAAGCTACAGTAGGACCAGGTGAAGTATTGATTACAGCTTCTTGTACAGCGCGATCCCAAAGTACGGATACCGTTGGGTCTGGGTTTTCTACCGTAACTAGCTGTGTATCTGGATTAAGAGTTAGACTTTCCATAGTATATACAAAGTATGAAATTGACAAGTCATTAAAGAATGTATTTAACAGGTTACAATAAGATGTAATTCCTGGAGATTACAAATAGTTAAGGTTAGGTAAATTTAGATGTATTGATGTATTTAGATACAATACTTTGACAGCATTTTTAGTTGAGCTGAAAAAGATTCTATATAACCATTAGCTGATGACTTAAAATAATCTAGTCCTACCATCGTTATATTTTCACTGTGAGCAAGCAAAAAACCTGGAGCGATCGCTTTGAATCGGCATTAAACCCCGCCATCGCTATTTTCAATGCCAGTATTGGTTTCGATATTGAACTGATTGAATACGATTTAACTGGTTCAATTGCCCATGGGAAAATGCTTGCTAAAACCAAGATTATTAGTGATGCTGAAGCGCAACAGCTTGTATCAGGCTTAGAGCAAATTCGCCAAGAATATCGAGCAGGCAATTTTAATCCAGGAATCGATGCTGAAGATGTCCACTTTGCCGTGGAAAGACGACTGATTGAAATTGTGGGAGATGTGGGCAAGAAGCTACATACCGCTCGCTCGCGCAACGATCAGGTGGGAACAGACATCAGGCTATATCTTAAAGCAGAAATTAGGCAAATACAGCAGCATATTCGGCAATTTCAGGCAGCTTTATTAACCCACAGTGAACAGCATGTCGAAACCCTAATTCCTGGTTATACTCACCTACAAAGAGCGCAGCCCATCAGTTTGGCGCACCATCTATTAGCGTATTTTCAAATGTGCCAACGGGATTGGTCACGACTAGAAGATGTTTACCAACGGACTAATATTTCTCCTTTAGGCTGTGGGGCTTTAGCAGGAACCACCTTTCCCATTGATCGCCAGTACACTGCCGACTTGTTAGGCTTTGATTCAGTTTACGCCAACAGTCTCGATGGAGTCAGCGATCGCGATTTTGCGATCGAATTTCTCTGTGCTGCCAGTTTGATCATGGTGCATCTGAGTCGTTTAAGTGAAGAGATGATTCTCTGGGCATCCCATGAATTTAGTTTTATATCTCTTAAAGATACCTGTGCTACTGGTTCTAGTATTATGCCCCAGAAGAAAAACCCTGATATACCTGAGTTAGTAAGAGGTAAAACAGGCAGAGTGTTTGGTCATCTCCAGGCTTTGTTAGTGATCATGAAAGGCTTGCCATTAGCATATAATAAAGATCTTCAAGAAGATAAGGAAGGCATTTTTGATGCTGTAAAAACAGTTAAATCTTGTCTGGAAGCGATGACAATTTTGCTCAGTGAAGGAATTGAATTCAAAACTACTAGACTAGCCGCAGCGGTAGCTGAAGACTTTTCCAACGCTACTGATGTTGCCGATTATTTAGCAGCTAAAGACGTTCCTTTTCGTGAGGCTTATAATTTGGTAGGGAAAGTAGTAAAAACCAGCATTGCTGCTGGCAAACTACTAAAAGATCTGCCTTTAGAAGAATGGCAACAACTGCATCCTGCATTTGAAGCTGATATCTATGATGCGATCGCCCCAAAACAGGTAGTTTCTGCCCGCAATAGCTATGGTGGGACTGGTATAGACCAAGTTAACCAGGCGCTTGAACAGGCAAAATCATTGTTGAACAACCGAATATAGATTCAACAAAATAAACTCCTCACAATTACAATTTTTTCCAAATGTGATATCACTGGGCGGTCAGCGTTTCGAGGTCTCCTCGAAACTATGCCCACTAAATTCAACATCTACACTCATAAATTTGTTCTATGCGTCGTTCTTGGCGATTTATTTCCACTGTACTTGGTATTATTTTCCGTCATCCTGTTACAGGCACAACTATCATTCCAGTTTTGCCTGATGGTCGTATTGTCTTAATACAGCGAAGTGACTCGGGAAAATGGGGTTTACCTGGGGGTATGATTGATTGGGGAGAAGATATTCCCCATGCTGCTAACCGAGAATTGGTAGAAGAAACTGGCTTGAAAATAACTAAGATTAAGGCATTGCGCGGAGTCTATTCTGACCCCAAGCGAGATCCTCGGATTCACTCGATTTCGGTCTTATTGGAGGTTGAAGCAGAAGGACAACTTGATCCAGAAGATAAGTTGGAGGTATTACAAGTTAAGGCTTTTACTAAAGATGAATTACCCTTAGGTGAATTAAGTCACGATCATGACCGACAGCTAAAAGATTACCTCAATGATCAAATTGTCATAGCTTGATTATGCTTAAGCCGATCACACTCGATAAATATTAGATCTGTTTGAGTGATTGATCGGCTACGGGTTCCGTTATTGCTGCGTTTCACGAGACCTTGCAGCGATCGCCCCATTAATATTAAGATAACTAAACCATCAGAAAGTCATTTTAATTGCTTTTTCTATGAGAATTTGCTTCTCGTCGGGAATCATAAAATAATTTGGTTCGATATCAAAACTATTATTCATAAGAAATTGCAATGTTTTTATTAATTAAATAAACTTCAATTTGATTACAAATTGAAACTAGTAATATTTGTATTAACCTTCATTTATTTAATAACATTGCTTACAAAATAATGTCGATACCAAATTGAGCTTCAGTATTTATTTGCTGAATAATTTATTGATAAACTTTTAAAATTAATCGATTAATTTTAGGGATTTGTTTGATTGGATATTAGTTTTGTATTAATGCAACTTTAGTTTGAAGATAGTATGTATTGGCAGAAACAAGTAAAACTCTTACTTCCACTTAACACTATCATCATTTTTTCTGAAAAATATTGCTTTAAGTAAAGATATAAAAGATAATATTACGAGGATGATAGTAAAAGAGTAATTGCTAGCGACTTCTTTAATATGGGGGCTTTGAATAGATATTATTTCGCTTATGTTTGAGTCTACATTATTATCAACACCATACTGGCGGCTACCAAATACAATATAGCTATCAGCTAGAGCAGATGAACCTGGTCTTCCAATAATAATGTCACTAATACCGTCTTGATTCACATCTCCTGTATTGGCAAATAATTTATTAACACCATCTAAGCTATGATACTGAGATGTTACGCGATCACAATCGCTATAATTTTGAAGCAATAAACTGTTGTTAATGTTCGATTTGGATAACTCGAAATTGCCAGATGAACCAATATGGTTCATCACGGTTCCAATCGGTGTTTAAGATAGCCACCCATGGTTCACTCTCGTTTGGAATAAGGTAAAATCCATATTTACCTTGCGGAACTTTGGTGTTTCCAATAGTCACAGCTCCAGAAAATTCAATAGATG
>JBCCDL010000202.1:0-8578 GCA_039030815.1 Cyanobacteria bacterium P01_A01_bin.83
AACGATATTATTGGTATTTGTGTATTTTATTTCTTAAGTAGAGAAGGATTAGGACATCTTTTTCCTGGTAAACAAATGTTAAGTAGGGAGATGTTGGAATTACACACTCAACAGTCAATTGAATTGATTATGGCAGGGGTAAAACCTATCTAAAATTTCTCAAAACCTCAAATTAGCAGTATCTTCGCTTTTATTTGCTCTTAAACCTTAAAATAGAGGACTGGAGGAATTTATAGCAGAAATAATCATGAGTGATTTCGATTACGATTTAATAATTATAGGTGCAGGTGTTGGCGGACACGGTGCGGCACTGCATGCAGTCAAAAGTGGTTTGAAAACCGCGATCATCGAAGCAGGAGACATGGGTGGTACCTGCGTTAACCGTGGCTGTATCCCTTCAAAAGCTTTGCTCGCTGCTTCGGGCAGAGTCAGAGAATTTAGCGATGCCCCTCACCTCAAAGATATGGGGATTGCTATAGAAAAAATCCAGTTTGATCGTAGCGCGATCGCAGACCATGCCACCAGTTTAGTTAATAAAATTCAAGGAGACTTAACTAATAGCTTGAAACGTCTCAAGGTGGATATTATTCGCGGCTGGGGAGAACTTGCAGGGACGCAAAAGGTAAAAGTAAAAACTGATGATGGCTCAAAAACCTATACAGCTAAAGATATTATGTTGTGTCCAGGATCGGTTCCTTTTGTTCCCAGAGGAATTGAAATTGACGGTAAAACTGTTTTCACTAGCGACAACGCTGTCAAATTAGAGTCTCTTCCTGACTGGATTGCTATTATTGGCAGTGGCTATATTGGCTTAGAATTTTCCGACGTTTATACCGCCTTGGGTTGCGAAGTAACCATGATCGAGGCTTTGGATACTCTGATGCCTGGTTTCGATCCTGATATTGCTAAGATTGCCAAAAAAGTTTTACTAGATAAGCGAGACATTGAAACTTACAAGGGGGTATTTGCCACTAAGATTACTCCTGGGGCACCCGTTACTATTGAATTAACCGATGCTAAAACCAAAGAAGTAGTGGAAGTATTAGAGGTGGATGCCTGTTTGGTTGCTACAGGGCGGATTCCTGCTACCAAAAACATGGGTCTAGAAACTTTAGCCATCGAAGTAGATAAACGTGGTTTTATTCCTGTCAACGATAAAATGCAGGTCTTGCGGGATGGTAAGCCTGTGCCTCATCTGTGGGCAGTAGGAGATGCTACAGGAAAAATGATGTTGGCGCATGCAGCCTCAGGACAAGGAGTAATCGCCATTGAAAACATGTGTGGTGCCGATAAAGAAGTGGACTATCGCTGTATTCCCGCTGCTGCTTTTACTCATCCTGAGATTAGCTATGTTGGTCTAACCGAAGCTCAAGCGAAAGATTTAGGAGAAACCGAAGGCTTTAAAGTAGCAACGGTAAAATCCTTTTATAAAGGCAATTCCAAAGCCCTAGCTGAAGGAGAAACCGAAGGTCTTGCTAAAATTATCTACCGCCAAGATACAGGAGAACTATTAGGAGTACATATCATTGGCATTCATGCCTCAGATTTAATTCAAGAAGCGGCAAATGCGATCGCCAAACGAGAATCTGTGCAAAATCTGTCTTTTAATATCCATACCCATCCCACTCTGTCAGAAGTCTTAGACGAAGCTTATAAGCGCGCTCAAGTAGTCGGTGTGTAAGTTATATCTGGGGGGAATTTATTATTTCCCTCTGGCATACAGGCGATTGGCTGAGTACATGCGGCCAACTTTCGCCTTTGTTCGGACTTGCTTCGCAACCGCCAGTACGGGTCGCGTAATCGCATTTGCCAATTAATAGTATAGTCTAGTAAAAGCTAGAATTTGGGAGTAAGTTTATCAATCGCGGCGGCTGGTCATTAAATCAAAGAGACCCTCAAACAATTAGCAATCTTATGTCTTTATGGCAATGGTTGTATCAATATTATTTCCGAGTTGAAACAGAGGGGTGGCATTATATCCCCAATCAACAGCAAGTTTTGTTAGTCGGCTCTCATAATGGCGGTCTGCTCGCGCCAGATATGATTATGTGTATGTACGACTGGTTTCGGAATTTTGGTACCGAACGTCTAGTTTATGGTTTGATGCATCCTCATGCTTGGATCATAAATCCTGCTCTGGCTAAATTAGCAGAAAAAACAGGAGCAATTGAAGCTCATCCCAAAATGGCGATCGCTGCTTTGAGTAAAAAAGCTAGTCTACTAGTCTATCCAGGTGGCGTCCAAGATGTTTTTCGCCCCCACTCTCAACGCTACAAAATTAATTTTGCAGGGCGTAAAAGCTTTATTAAACTGGCTTTGAGACATGAAATCCCTATTATTCCTCTTATTTCCACTGGCGCCCACGATACCTTGATCATTTTGGGAGATTTTTACGAACTAGCCCAACAACTTCATCAAATGGGAATGCCCTGGTTATTCGACATAGATCCGCAAGTGTTTCCGATTTATTTGGGTTTACCTTGGGGAGTCAGTATTGGTCCTCTACCAAACATTCCTCTACCGATCAAGATTAGAACCAGAGTTTGTCCGCCAATTACTTTTGCTAAATATGGAGCTACAGCAGCAAAAGATCGTCTTTATATCGATGCCTGTTACGATTTAGTCGTGGCACAAATGCAGCAACAGTTAGATGATTTAGCTGGGTTGGATTGATTTAGATAAGTAGCATTCTTTTTTGGATTTCATATTAGCAGGCGATCGCCTGAGTTTTTCTGAACTAGCCCCAGGATGGTTTAAGAAAATTTAAGTCTTAACTGAGTGTGAGAGAATTCTCCCGTTAAACGCTACATTCTTAGCGTTTTAACGGGAGATGAATCGAACTATACAACGCAGAGGGTTATGTGTTACAATCTTATCAGATAAATTTACTCATGATAATGCTCAAGGCAGTAAAGTTTAGATTGTACCCAAATACCGAACAGCGTACTCACTTAGCTCAAAGCTTTGGTTGTGCTAGATGGTATTGGAATTATAGTTTGGCTCTTACTCAAAAGACGTATCAAGAGACGGGGAAGGGGTTGAGTCGTGGGGCAATTCAAGGATTACTACCACAACTAAAAAAAGAGTATGAATGGCTCAAAGAGCCTTATTCTCAATGTCTTCAAGTGGTAGCACTTAACTTGTCTAATGCCTTTATCAATTTCTTTGAAGGTAGAGGCAGATTTCCTCGGTTCAAAGCTAAAGGGAACAAGCAATCAATTAGCTATCCTCAAAACGTCAAGGTACTAGACGGATATATCAAGTTTCCTAAGTTGAAGTTAGTCGAAGCAAAAATATCTAAGCCAATTGAAGGGACAGTGAAGACTGTAACCATTTCTCAAGTTCCTTCGGGTAAATACTATGCTTCAATATTAGTAGATGATGGAATTGATAATCCAGAGTCATCTAGCGATGGTAAGTGTATTGGGCTAGATGTCGGAATTTCTCACATCTGTGTAACTAGCGAAGGCTCGAAATACAACAATCCAAGCTGGTTCAAAAAGCATCAAAAGAACCTCAAGCGTAAGCAGCAAAAACTAGCCCGTAAACAAAAAGGGTCTAACAATAGGTATAAAGCCAGGAAACTAGCAGCAAGAGTATATGAAAAAGTAAGCAATTGTAGGTTAGATTTTCTCCACAAGCTATCACGTAGGATAGTAGACGAGAATCAAGTCATAGCGGTAGAAAATTTAGCAGTCAAAAACATGGTCAAAAATCCCAAGCTAGCATTAGCTATTAGTAATGTTGGCTGGGGAATGCTCAACACCATGCTCAAATACAAAGCTGAATGGACAGGAAAAGTTTATATGCAAGTAGACCGTTTCTTTCCTAGCAGCAAACTACACAATAAATGTCTATACAGAATAGACAAGCTTCCCCTCGATGTTAGATTCTGGGACTGCCCCAACTGTGGAGAAAAACATATCGACCGCGATATCAACGCAGCTAAAAACATTCGAGATGAAGCACTACGTTTATTAGCCTTGGGGCGCAAGGCTACTGCTCATGGAGGAACTGTAAGCCTCGGAAGTGGACGTGAAAAATCCACAACCGAGCAAGTTCCAGCGAAGTGAGAATCCCCCGTTATAGCGAAGCTTAACGGTGGGAGTCGTCAATCAGACATTGAGTCAGGATTAGATTTTACAATAACTTGTAGCAAAAAGAGATCCCGCTATTCTGGTTATGTCCACTTTTTCCACCTTGGAAGCTGCTTTAAAACATTATTTTGGTTACGATACTTTTCGTCCTGGGCAAAAGAAAATTATTGAAGCAGCATTACAAAACAAAGACTTACTAACGATTATGCCGACTGGGGGCGGCAAATCTCTTTGTTTTCAGCTACCAGCGCTACTGAGAAAGGGCTTAACTATTGTCGTCTCGCCGTTAATCGCCCTAATGCAGGATCAGGTGGATGCATTGCAGGATAACGGCATTAATGCAACCTATCTTAACAGTACCCTAGAATATCCCGAAAGGCGATCGCGGCAGATTGCGATCCTTAAAAATCAAATTAAATTACTCTATGTGGCACCAGAAAGGCTGTTAAATGAACGATTTGGCTTGTTTTTAGACAGAATACAGCGGGATATTGGCATTAGTGCCATCGCCATCGATGAAGCTCACTGCGTCTCGGAATGGGGGCATGATTTTCGACCTGAGTACAGCAAATTATATCAAATTCGCCAGCGTTACCCGCAAATTCCCCTCCAGGCACTTACCGCTACCGCCACTACTAGGGTAAGGAAAGATATTATTGAGCAGTTAAGTTTGCGATCGCCTGATGTCCACGTTGCTAGTTTTGATCGCAGCAATATTCATTATGAGGTACGACCTAAAGACCGTAATATCTATCCTCAATTACTCCGCGCAATTAGATCAACCTCTGGGGCAGGAATTGTTTATTGTCTAAGTCGCGATCAGGTGGAGAAACTTGCCACCAGATTAAAACATGATGGCATTGATGCTTTACCCTATCATGCTCGATTATCACCTCAAGAACGTCACCATAATCAAACCAGCTTTCTACGGGACGATATTCAGGTAATTGTGGCTACGGTGGCATTTGGCATGGGTATTAATAAACCTGATGTGCGGTTTGTGTTTCATTACGATTTGCCCCGTAGCTTAGAAAGTTTTTATCAAGAGTCAGGGCGGGCGGGCAGAGATGGTGAACCTTCTAAGTCGATTTTATATTTTAGTTTGGGCGATCGCCAAAAAATTAAATATTTAATTGAGCAAAAGGAAGATGAGAAGGAACAAAAGATCGCCCAACAACAGCTAAGACAGGTAATTGACTATGCCGCCGCCCATGAATGCCGTCGTAAGATCATTCTGCGCTACTTTGGGGAAAGATATTCAGGTAACTGTGGTAAATGCGATAATTGCCTCAACCCCAAGCCGATTGAAGATTGGACGGTAGAGGCGCAAAAGTTTCTTTCTTGTGTTGCCCGTTGCCAGGAAAAGTTTGGCACTAACCATATTGTTGATGTCTTGATTGGTTCCCGCAGCAAGAAGATTCATCAGTATGGACATCATCTATTATCCACCTATGGCATTGGTAAAGGTCGAACTGCTAAGGAGTGGAAGATGTTGGGGCGTAGTTTAGTGCATCAAGGATTGGTGGGACAAACTACCGATGGTTATCCTGTTCTCAAGTTAAATAAGCGTAGTTGGGAGGTGTTTCGAGGTGAATTACAGGTTAAGGTGGCAGTGGATAAATCTCCTAATAAAACCAAAGCAGAATACAATCCCCGTAAAGCAGAAGCCGAATTATTATTCGAGAAACTGCGTCAACTACGTAAGCAAATTGCCGATCGCCATGAACTTGCTCCCTATATGATTTTTGCCGATTCTAGCTTAAAGTTAATGGCACAGGTACGCCCCCAAAACCTAACTGACTTTGCCAGCTTATCAGGAGTTAACGAATACAAAGCCCAACAGTACGGCGATCGCTTTATTTCTGCTATTTTAGAGTTTAACCAACTACATAAATTACCCGTCAATCTTCCTTCTAAAAGTCAAATGGCGACTCTAGAACTACATCAACAAGGGTTAAACATCACCGAAATTGCCCAAAAACGTGGTTTTGCCGTCAGTACTATTAGTAATCATTTAGGCGAATTAATGGAAATGAATCAACCAGTTGCCCTCAATAAATTAGTTACTGCCGATAAACAACAGGCAATTATTAAGGCGATTAAACAAGTAGGAGATGCCTCTCTTAAAACTATTAAGAATAACTTGGGAGAAGAGTTTAGTTATGACGAAATAAAATTAGTGCGGGGTTGGTGGCGTAATCAGCAAAACTAAAGATTTGTTTTTCAAGCGATCGCTTAAATTATAGCAATAGAATGCATCAAACAGTGAAGCCTTTGATTAATCATTGAGCTAACAGTAATAGTGCTGGGAGCAGGTCAGTTTTGTAAGAACATTTGAACTGTGTAGATAATTCGTCAGTTGTAACTAGCAGTTCCTCATGCTTTAGTTCATTTGTATCGACATATTTGACCTGCTCCCAATAGTGCTGAGTGTTGTAATATCGTATTAATACATTATTATTTAGTTTATTTTCTATATTTTTTGTTTATTTAGGTGTAATCTTATCTTCTATAACTTGATATTTAAAGTTGAATCACAGAGATCACACTCAAATACCAATTTTCGAGACAAATTGAAACTAATTTTTCAAAGTGTCAATAAAAGATATGGTAAGTCAGCTTTCAATAGTAAGTGCAGTTAAACCTGATAATTTTAATTATATAAAAGATATATACGAAGTTTGCCTAGAAAAATATCTTAATAATAGAAATATAACTTTTAGTTCAATTGATAATGGTAGAAAAATTTTACAGTCTGAAAAAGAGATAGATGCCTATATCGCCTTTTATGGCGCACAGCATTACTATAAGTTAGAATCAGCTTTCAATGCGCTAGATATATTGAATGAATTTCATGGACAGCAGCTAAATATCTTCAGTTATGGCTGTGGTGCTGCAACTGATACCTGTTCTCTAATAAGTTATTACAGAAAGAAAAAAGTAAACTTACCTTTCAAAAATCTTACCTTAATTGAACCTTCTCAAGTAGCATTACAAAGAGGAGTTAGTTATGTTGAACAGTCTTTAACTTATAAAGAATCTAAAATAATAAATATTAAGTCATTAAATAAACAGATATCTGAATTGGAAGATAAAGATATCTACGATGATTCTCTAAATCATAAGCTTCATATATTTTCTAATATTTTGGATATCGAAGAAATAAATTTAAATCAACTAGCCAATCTTATTGTACAAAAATGTCGAGGGAAAAATTACTTTATTTGTATCAGCCCTAAAAAATATAACGGGAAGGCAAGAGTAAATGAATTTTACCAAGAAATTTCATTACAGGTTAATTGTCATATAATAGACATAAATGATCAAAGCTTTTTGAAGAGAATTTATCTAATTAAGCAAAATAACTATATTGACAATTTTCAAATAGATAGATACCATAATATTTTTTATTCAATTTTTTGATAATTAATATTATTAGTAATTTATTATGCATAATGATATGATTAAACAATTTAATCTGAATCTATTTGACACAAAACAAGATGACAAACAAGTAACTTATAAAAGTATAGTTTTGCCATCAGATGAATTTGTCTCTTGTGGAGAAGTAATTATTTATCCAGATTTTTTTAGCCAGTTAGAAAGTGATCTCTTTTTTTTAGAGTTATTAAATGGCATTAAGTGGCAACAGGACAAAATTAAAATCTTTGGTAAGGAAGTGAATTTACCTAGATTGACTGCTTGGTATGGGGACATAGGTAAATCCTATACATATTCTGGTATTACAATGAATCCCGATCATTGGTCATCAATTTTGCTATTGATTAAAAAAAGAATTGAAGCAGTAGTTAAAGTTAACTTTAATAGTGTTTTAGCTAATTTATACCGTAACGGGCAAGATTATGTTTCTTGGCATAGTGACGATGAAAAAGAGTTAGGTAAAAATCCAACTATTGCTTCAATAAGTTTTGGTGCAACCAGACGGTTCTTACTAAGACATAAATCGAATAAAGATTTGAAAACAGTAGATTTATCTTTATGTCATGGCAGCTTATTAATCATGAGAGGTTCTACTCAACATTACTGGAAACATCGAGTTCCTAAAACAGCAAAAGTAAATACGGAAAGAATCAATTTAACATTTAGAGTAATTTACTAAATAATAAAATATAAGACTGCACCTCTTAAATATAAAAAATAAAATTATAACTACGATTATATTTAGTTTAATAAATAAATTTATTGAATCAGAAAAAGACACCTCTCAAATCTAATACACAAAGCAAATCTAACTCTTTGCGCCTTTGCTCGGTGCGCGTACATGCGGGCAAGCCCTTTGTCTTGCGGATTAAAAATTCCGCGGGGTCGCACCGCTTTGCGAGAGATAAAACCCAAACAAAAAATAATCTAAAAAGCGATCGCCTCCAAGGTCATGAAGCAGATTTGTCTTTGTTGCAGTTTGGATAAGAAACATAAGATGAAAAGGCGATCGTTATTATTACTTATGCTATACTTGTACT